>NZ_LIFT01000010.1:0-177942 GCF_001297795.1 Citrobacter sp. CtB7.12
CATAAGCGAAGTAATGGCCAGTGCTGTCCATCTGAGGAGTACTGCAATCGTAACGCATCTTTCTTACGGGTCAGACGCAGCCAGAACTCCTTCGGATCCCCTGGAAAGAGTCCTGTAGCCCAGTCGGAATTTCCCAGCGTGAGTACACTCCCGATTGCAGGTGCTCCATCGTTAAATTCGATGCCAGCTTTGAGCCAGTGCTGTTCGTCAGAGAGCATCATAATTCCGGCCTGGTCATAAAGTGTGGTGAAGTCTGCGCGGATCCTGACCTGAAAAGTAAAATCTCCTGTTACGTCAGTAGCGTAGATGTGACCGGTAAAACGCTCAAACCCGTACCAGGTACGACGCCAGAAATCGGTATGATCATCTGTGATTACCGACAGGGCGTTATTTTCGTAGCGCCATATGGCGGGCTCATTGATCCATTCAAACTTGCAACTCATCATTATTCTCCTGTCATCCGGAATGCAGCATAACGATAGTTTAAAATGTCAGTTCCATCTCAAACTGGCATAACGGTTCAGCCTGATAACCCGCCGCAGTAAATAATGGTGCCAGCATTTCTGGCATAGATACATCAGCATTGTTTTGCCAGTCCCTGGCTCCGGTACTCGGGCAGCACACCAAATTCGGTCAGATGCGCTTTGTCCATTCTGTGGGTTACGATGGCTATTGCCACCGGGTTATCATTGATCAGTCAGACAAACGAGTCTTTAGCTGATACCGGAATAACGGTCATAGATAAAGCTCTACATTGCGGTTTTCGGGAGCTACAGGGGGAAAATATGCTCCCTGTTTTCTCAGACAGTGAAGCTGATTTCTACAGAGCGGGCACTGCGATCGCCCTCACCATGGTAAACAGCTTCAATATTGTTACCGTCCGGATCCAGAACAAAAGCGGCATAGTATCCGGGATGGTAGGTTCGTTCGGCGGGGGCGCCGTTATCACGTCCGCCATGATTTAGCGCTGCGCGGTAAAATGCGTCCACCGATTCACGGTCTGTGGCCTGAAAGGCCAGATGGTGCCGTCCTGTAGGCACCCCTCCAGCCCCCGAACTTTTTACCGATGAAATGACCAGTTCGTCAGCCCAGATATAATCGTCATCTGTGATAACCAGGGGGATCTTAAGTTCCGCCAGCACAGCAGTGTAAAATGCTTTGCTTGCGTCAAAGTTGTTTACCACGAGCTGGATATGGTCGATAAGTCTGCCACGATGAAGCGTATAGTTTTCCACGGCTCATTTCCTTATTCACACTCTGTCAGTCAGGCCTGTATCTGTGAAATTGAACAAAGGTACAACCCTACGTATAACTTATATTGCTGAAAAAATACGTTAATATTTGTGCTCTGTACCCGACAGGTATCAGAAAATCATTCCAGATTGAGTCTTTGGACAGGAATTACTATTCTGCTATTCGCTTAAGAGCAGGCTCTCAATTGCCAGTTGTAAAATAAATAGCAGAGATGAGATGAGAGCAAGCCATTTTAGGGGGCGCAGTTTACGTTCAGGTATAGAGAGCGTATGGAGTATGGCATGACGCTTCATTTTATTGAGTGGCATGCTACCTCCTTGAAAAAGAGCCGCCTGCGCAGGCGGCTAAGCAATGAAAACAAGAGTTATTCCACAAACCAGGTCACTGTGAGCAAGGCCAGTTGTCATGGGGCTAACATAACGGTTGGGACGGTAGGAAAAAAGGCCACGGGTGGCCAAAAGTTTTCCATTTCGAGTCGACAGCTTCCTCCAGGAGTGCTGTTCGTTTGTTAGCCAGAACAGCTTAACGGATAAAAGCAGTATCTCCATGTTAAATGAGTGGTTGTTTAGCGTTTATTTAAACAATGCCGATCAAATAATACGTACTCAAATAATAAACCGAGCAGGACTATCCAGTCCTGCTAATTGATATGCGTTCATGAGAACTGGAGAAATAATTCCTTCTGATGTGCCACAATGCAATCACACCCCGGTCAGGAGATTCCCGGGTTTAAGTAGCGTGATTAACCGGCACTGTATCTGAAAGTTATCACTTAACGAATAACGGCGTTCTTTTTTCAGCGAACTGAAGAACGATTTGACCACCGCAGTATCCCAGCAGTTACTACGTCGGCTCATACTGGAGGCCAGGTTATTGGTCCAACAGAACCGCCGCCAGTCGCCACTGTCGTACTGGCTGCCCTGGTCTGAGTGCACGATAACCTCGTCGTCAGGTTTATGTCGCCAGACTGCAATCAGCAGCGCATCCAGTGCTAGCGAGTGGTTCACTTGCTTAATTATGCCTGATACATTGCATTGACAGCTCCGTCTGTAACGTTACACTAAACCGTTGTAGTTCATAATTCCTGAGAAGATGGCGATGCCGGGTATGTGTGTCTTCCGCCATTCATCGATTGCCGCAAAGGAGATGTATGGCGAATATTCGTGATGTCGCAAAGCATGCTGGCGTTTCCGTCAGTACGGTATCCAATGTGCTCAACGGTCGGACCGATCAAATGCGGGCTGAAACCCTGGCGCGTATCCAGCAGAGCATGCAGACGCTGAATTACTTTCCAAACCGGGTGGCGCAACAGCTCAAGACCGGTCAGGCCAAAATGATTGGTTTGCTGGTGCCGTCCATTGTGAATCCCAGCTTTGCTGCCCTGGCCCGTGAAGTCGATCTGGCCGCCAAAAAGCGCCAACTGCGGGTGCTGATTGGAAATACCTACCGACAAATTGAAGAAGAAGAAGCCTTTCTGGACGACATGTTTTCCCACGGCGTCCGCGGGATTATCGTTGCCGCCTGCGATATTGAAAAAGCGCATTTTGCGCAAGCGGCCGAGCAGGGCATGGTGATGGTGAACTATGATGGCCGTATGCCTGTGCGTGCTCAGTCGGGTCATTTTGCGCTGGACAGTGTATCAATGGATAACATTGAGGCCGGGCGAATGGCAGCAGAACACCTGATTGCACAGGGGTGCCGTCGCCTCGCGTTTGCCACGGTGGAAGGGATGACCCCCAGCCGTGCGCACAAAATTGAGGGCTTTCTCCGCGCGGTGCAAGACCACGGGCTTTATCGGGAAGGAATGATCGTTGAAGGCCAGGCCATGGCGGCCTATGGCGACACAGAAATGACAGAACTCGGGCGGGCGCTGGCGTTAAAAATCAGCCAGCAGCCGGTGTTCCCGGATGGTATTGTCGCGATCAACGATGCGTTGGGCATTGGGCTGATGGCTGGTCTGCATCAGGCCGGGATCCATGTGCCGGAACAGATCTCTATTGTGGGCATCGACAATATTCCGCTCTCCGGACTGGTTTTCCCTGGCCTGACGTCCATCATGCCGCCGCTTCGGGAGATGGCAGAAGTGATGGTGGAGCGGTTGATCGAGCGGACTGAAAATCCGGCCATTCCGCCAGAGGAGTTTCTGTTCCCTCCGTCGCTGGTTTCCCGACAATCGGTACAGTAGCGGCGAGGCACGAGAAGAACGATACGTTCTTCTCGCTCTGTCATACCAGCGTTGGGGCTACGGTCAGCAGAATATTGGCGAAGCGGCGGGTTTCGCCGGAGGCGATGACCAGGAGCGTGTCAGACGATTTGGCCAGCGAATAAAACGCGTTACGTTCAACATGTTCAACTTCGATCGCCTCAGAAAGCATGCCACGGTATTCACGCTCGACCGTATTATCAAAATCCGCCGGGCTTGCCATTAACGTGGCTTTTTCCACATTAATATAGCCAAGGATTTTCTCCAGAATGACGACGCTCCCGATCATCCCTGGAGTGAAATTAAGCCAGATAATCCGTGCCTGCGCAGAAGTATTGGTTAGAAAAGAGTAATTGGCATCGGTGATTAAAATATTCGCCTTGTGTCCGCACTGTGCCAGCGCCTGTAATAAATCAGGATGAATAATATCTGACTTGATCATATGTCATACCTTTTAAAACTGGCGGGCATTATCGCCCGCCGCATTTTTATGCCCGGTAAATACCGCCGTTAATATCGATGGTGGCACCGGAAACGAAGCCATCATATTCAGAAGCGAGGAAACAGATGACCCTTGCCACATCTTCCGGGGTGCCCGCGCGTCCCAGAGGAATGGCCTGGATTGTCTGCTCGGCAGAGGCCTGCGTAGTATGCTGATTATGAAAACGCGTGCCGAGAATCAGTCCCGGCGCAACGGCATTGACGCGGATGCCGTGTTCACCGAGCTCCGCGGCAAGCGAGCGAGTCCAGGTCAGCACCGCGCCTTTGGTGGTGGAGTAGACCAGAGAACCCGCATGGCCGCCAGAGCGCCCGGCCAGGGAGGCCAGGTTAACAATACTGGCGCCGTCTGGCGCGGCCTTCAGCCACGGTAATGCCTGCTGAGTGACATTCAGCATCGTCGTCATATTGACGTCGATCACCGTGCGCCAGAAATGTGGCTCAATCTCACCCAGCCATTTGCGGGCAATAATGCCGCCAACGTTATTGATCAGAATATCGATACCGCCGAGGAATTCCGCTGCCTGTGCCACACAGCGGGCTGCATCTTCTTCATCGGTTAAATCGGCGAAACCACAGGCCGCGCGACAGCCTTGCTGTTCGGCGAGCGCCATTAATTCCCGTGGGCCTTCTTCGCCACTGAAATAATGAATATAAATATCGCATCCCGCCTCAATCAGTTTTTTCGCGCTCTCTTTACCAATGCCTTGTTCTGCACCTGTAATAAACGCTTTTTTACCCGTTAATAATCCCATTTCATACTCCCATTATTCATATTTAAACGGCATCAGGTAATGACGTGACATCGTTTTACCGTTTTTTGTGCGTGGATATCCCTGCCACCTGAGCGTGGCAAATACAGGACTTCATTATCAGTAGCCGGCCAGTCCGGGCAGCCAGGTGGTTAATGGTGGCGCCATGGCGACAATAATGATGCCGACAAAAACCACCGCCAGATATTTCGCCATCGGTTTGATGACGTGCTTCATCTCCACGCCACAAATGGCGCAGGTGGTATAGAGACCCAGGCCGATCGGCGGTGAGAACAGACCAAAGCCCATCGCCATGATCATCACAATGCCAAAGTGCAGCGGGTTAAAGCCAAGCTGAATGGCTATTGGCACCAGAATCGGGGCGAAAATGATCAGCGCAGGCGCACCTTCAAGAACCGCGCCAAAGATGATCAGAATAACAATGGTCAATATCAGGAACAGCCAGGCCCCTTGCTCCATGCCAATGCCAACCAGCAGTTCAGCGATCTGTTGTGGGATCATTTGAATGGTCAGGGCATAAGAAAGGCTGGTCGCACAGGCCACGATGAACAGCAAGACGCCGGACATTGCCGCAATATCAACGAACATTTTCACTGTGGCTTTCAGCGTCAGCTCACCAAACGCCAGGCGACCCACCACAATGGCGTAGATCACTGCGAAGGCGGAAATTTCCGTGGAGGTGGCGATCCCCATCATGACCCCGCGGCCAATCATGAAGATCATGACCAGACCGACAGCGGCACCGAGGTAAAGCTGAGTCCGCGGGCGTAATACCGGATAGGCTTCGCTGACGTTAATTTTCCCGCCGAAACGGTTGGCGGCGACCATTAACAGCACCAACAGGCAAGCTGCAGGGATGAGGCCTGCGATAAACAACGCGCCGATGGAAATATTGGCGACAAAGCCCATCACGATCAGGTTCACGCAGGGTGGAATGGTTTCCGCCATTACCGCGGAGGCGGCAAATACCCCGGCGGCTTCTTCGCTGTCCTGCTTCGCGCGACGTACCGCAGGCATTAACACTCCGCCGACGGCGGCCACATCCGCCAGTTTGGAACCGGAGATGCCTGAGAAAAAGGCCATCGACAGTACGGTGGTCATGTTCAGACCGCCGCGAAAGCGTCCCATACCACGCACAATCAGTTCGACCAGACGCGTGGACATGCCGTTGATTTCCATTGCCGCTCCGGCGAGCAAGAAGAACGGAATCGCCAACAGAACAAAGTGGTCAACGCCCGCCGCTACCTGCTGGGAGAAAAAGACAAACGGCAGGGAAGGGTCGCAGATAAAAAAGACCATTGCCGACATGCCGAGTGTGAAGGCGATTGGCACACCGGCCAGAATGCCAAGCACGAAGCAAATCAGCATCAGGCCCGCCGCCGCGCTGGCCGGATCGGCCATCAGCGACAGTTTCAGATAACCCAGCGCCGCCAGCACAATGATCCCTGCGCCGCTAAGCAACACCACTTTTGTGCGTTCATGCAGCGCATGTTCCAGCGCAGCCACCATCATCACCACGGAACCGATTAATACCGGAATCACGTAAATGGTCTGCGGCAGGCCCGTCTCGGTGGTTTGCAGTCGCGCGGCCTGCACCAGATCGTAACTGGAAACGACCAGTCCAACGGAGACCAGAAACAGGATCCAGCGGCTGGCATGAACAACGTAAGGGCGAACGCTTTCAGGCAGGAAGCGTAAGAACAGATCGACGCCAATGTGTCCGCCTCGGCCGGTTGAGGTGGCGACGCCAAAAAAGACCAGCGCAATCATCAACGCTCGCGCCACCTCTTCCGCCCAGTGGATCGGTGAATGCAGGGCGTAGCGCCAGATCACCGAAGCAAATACCACCAGCACGTTGATAAACAACACCAGCGCTCCGGCCCAGGACGTTAACGTGGTCAGAAATCGACTCAGCCGCCCCAACAGCGTCAACAAAGACTTTTCATCCTTTGTTTTCATCGGGATATCAGCCATGATGAACTCCTTTCATGGTTTGTGTGGGCAACATCGCCGACCCGCTAAACGCCACAGGCCGACGATGCTCGGCTTATGGTTTGTCGCTCGGCGCGGCGGCGCTGATCTCGTCCACCATCGGTTTCAGATCCGGGTATTTATCCAGGAAGGCTTTCCAGACAGGCTGTACGGCCTGTGCGAAGAACGCGCGATCGGTTTCCCGGAAAGTGACGCCTTTCGCCTCCAGGTTTTTAATCGCTTCCAGTTCTTTCTGGCTGGCCTGCTGGCGTTCGTATTCCGTGGCCTCTTTCGCTGCGGCCAGCACGTCGGCACGTAATGACTCTGGGATCTGCTCGAAGCTCTTCTTGTTCATGGCAATCATCAGCGGGTTATAGCTATGGCGGGTCAGCGTGCCATTTTTGATGATTTCATAATATTTGCTGGCATAGATGGTGGGCGCATCATGCTCGACGCCATCGATCACGCCCATTTGCAGGCTGGAATAGACTTCTCCGCCCGGCATGGGAATGGCCACCGCCCCCATGTGATTCAGCGTGGCGATAAAGTTAGGCACCGGCAGTACGCGGATTTTCAGATTCTTTAAATCCTCCGGCTTTTCAATTGCCTTTTTGGTGTACACGTTGCGCGCGCCAAGGTTATAGCCATAGCCCAGCACCATTACGTTTGCTTTATCCATCATCAGTTTAGAAAGCTGCTCACCGGCTTTGCCGTCCAGCGCTTTCCCGACCTGGTCATAGTCTTTAAACAGATATCCCAGATCCAGCACACCGACTTCCGGCACCAGCGTGGCCCAGATTGAGGTCCCTGAAATCATCATGTTAATGGCGCCGATACGGACCTGCTGTGTTGCATCGGCTTCTTTTCCCAGCATGGCGTTGGCAAAGTAATTAAGCTTAATCTGTCCTTTTAACTTCTCGTTTTTATTAAGGTTTTCCTGGAAGCGGTTGAACCAAATATAGTGCGCAGAGGAGTCATCTCCTGGCAGAGACGAGTAAACACGAAAATTGATTGCTGCCTGTGCTGAAGTGCTCAGCACACTGCCTGCAATCAGGGCGCTACTGAGGCAAGCGAGTGCCAGAAAACGTCTGGCTGAACGAAACGGGGTTGTTTTCATCATGATTATCCTTTCTCACAGTGTAGAGGTCGTGATAACGCCATCTGGCAAGGTGGACGCAGCCAGCTGGTTTAACGAAAAAGTCGCTGATTCTGTTTTCTGTAACGTTTTAGTGTAACGTTACAGACGCTATCCGACTCACTGTGCAAATGCAATATGCTTCCTTTCATCAAGATGAGTGATATGTGAATTTTGTGGCGGGTATCGCTAATTTCCGGGCGCGTGTTACAAAACCGAAACGGGGTGTTCGCTGTTTAGTCACTGTTTAGTGAGACAGGCTACAGAAACCGGTACGTCGTTGGTGCCCGGGAGCGCAGACAGCAGTCTGTGTAAACCGATTCGCGTCTGTCAGGTGATAACTTTTACGCATAGCTGCTTAGAAAATGGCATTTTTTACATAAGCATCAAGGTGATAGTGTCAATTGAAATGACAGAGAAAGCACGGTGCAGATGATGAAACATACCATTGGGATTCTGGGCGGCATGGGGCCCGCAGCAACGGCGGACATGCTGGAAAAATTTGTTGAATTGCGCAGCGCCAACTGCGATCAGCAACATATCCCGCTCATCGTTAGCTCAATCCCGGACATTCCCGATCGTACAGCCTGTCTGCTTTCTGGCGGCCCCTCTCCCTTGCACTATCTGGAGCGTTATCTGCATATGCTGGAAGATGCAGGGGCTGAGTGTATCGTCATACCCTGTAACACCGCACACTACTGGTTTGATGATTTACGGGCAGTGGCAAAGGCGGAAATGATCAGCATTCTGGATGCCACGCTGAGTGAAATTCCTCCCGGCGTGACTCGCGTCGGCCTGCTGGCAACAAACGCCACGCTTGCGACAGGGTTATACCAGAAAAAAATGACTGCGCAGGGGCTCTCACTGATTCAGCCGGAAGAGGCGGGGCAGGCGCAGGTGATGCAGGCAATTTACGCATTGAAAAGCGGAGATAAAGCCACCGCGCAAAGGTTGCTGTTTCCACAAATTGAGCGACTGATTTCCCATGGTGCGCAGATCATTATTATGGGCTGCACCGAGATCCCGTTAATTGTGGCCGGGCATGAGAGCAATTTTGGGTGCCGGTTTATTGACTCAACCGCGTCTCTGGTACACGCCGCCATTCGCTGGTATGAGTCATGGCCAGATACGCAGATGGATGAGCCTGTGCAGCAGGTTGCCTGCGTTTGAATTGCGCTCAGGGGACAGTATGCAGATGGTGCAGTTCTTTCCAGAACCGCTCCGCCAGGGGCGTCATCCGCGTATCCATCCGGTAAGCATAAGCCTGAATAGGAATAATCAGCTCGTCCTGGTTCAGCACAATGAGCTGTCGATTACGAATCTCCTGACGAATCGCATACTCCGGGAGCCAGGCGATTCCACAACCGTCCAGCGCAACCTGCTTAAGCAATTCACTCATCGAAGAGACAAAAAATGTACTGAAACTCAGCTCGGTATAGCGGGTTAACGTTCGGTTGATAAGCCGCCCCATATAGGAGTTCTGGCTATAGTTGAGCAACGGGAACGCGGGTTGGTCGAGTGTGTATCGCGGTTTTCCGTTTTCATCGCTTGCACAGACGGGAAACAGTTGTGACTCAAACAAGTGAATATTGGCAAACGGTGGCTGGAGCAGGTTTTCGTCATAATAAGAGAAGATAAAGTCGCTTTGCCCCTCCCGCAACATATCGACCGCCTGATCGACATCGATCGCCTCAACCGACCAGGTAAACTGGGTTGGCATCTGGCTGACGATACCGGGTAACAGCCCCAGTGAAAGGGAGTGCGCAGCGGCAATCTTAATTTTACGCAGTGTGAAATCGCTGCCGCCACGGAGTTCAGCCAGGTTACTTTCCAGCTGTTGTAGCAGATGACGTATCTGAGAGTGAAAGATTTTGCCCTGTTCGGAGAGTTGCAGTGGCGAGACCTGACGATTGAACAATTCAACCCCGACCGCGTTTTCCAGGGCGCGAATACGACGGCTGAAGGCGGGTTGCGAGACATTACGAATAATCGCGGCCTGGGAGAAGTTTCGGCACTTTTCCAGCGTCAGAAAGTCATAAAGCCATTTCGTTTCAATGTTATACAAACCTGCACCACTCACATCCATTTATCATCACCTGTCAGCCGTCTGTCTGCGCCATTTTACGGGCATTCACACGGCTGACAACCGATTGCGCTTACTCGAAAGACCCCTTCACGCAGGCTTTCCCGTCAACCACCATGCGTTTGCCGTGAGCATAAACCTGCTCAATACACAATTCCGGCGTCATCACCAGCAGGTCGGCATCCTTACCGGGGGCGATTTCGCCTTTAGTGGACAGGTTAAGAAAGGTAGCCACACTGGTCGTCAACGGACGCAGTGCGTCGGTCAGAGTAAATCCGTAATCGTTGATTAGCGATTGCACGGTTTCAAGCAAGCTCTCGAAGCCCGCCACGCCAATTCCGGTGAGTTTTCCGGCATCATCAAACAACGGCTGACTACCATTACCATCAGAACTGACCGTTATCCGGGCAAGCGGTACACCGGCTTTGACTGCGCGAGCAACCCCCTCAGCCGGTGCAACCGGATCGGGGATACCGCTGGTGATGTCGATGGTGCCGCCCTTGAGCGCAAAGGCCAGTGCTTCTTCGAACAACGCCTCATTGCGGTTTACGTGGGTGGGAAGCAGCTTACTCATCGGCACATCGCTATTTTCGAGAATGTCGTACAGCGGTTTGAGCCCCTTTTTACTGTCGCCCATATGGAACACGCTGACACCCGGTTTGCCGCCCAGCAGGCCACCCACACGAGATTCTGCTGCCATGTTTGCCAGTTGATAATCGCCAGGCGCGGCAGAGCGGTGGTCAGAGACGGCGCATTTTACGCCGATAACGCGATCGATCAGCGCCACATCTTTTTCGACGGAACCGGTGATCGTCGGTGAAGGGACATGATAAGCGCCGGTTAGCATCCAGGCGGTGATCCCTTCTTCATTCAGCGCTCGGGTTTTCGCCAGCAGTGATTCCGGATGACGGGTTACGGAGTCGGTGCCGAGCAAACCAATGACGGTCGTGACCCCGGCTTCGGTCAGTCTGCTCAGTCTGACTTCTGGTGTTCGGGTCGTGGGGCCCGCTTCACCACCGCCGCCAATCAGGTGTACATGCTGATCGATAAAGCCAGGACACAGGATCCGTCCCTGGAGATTGATAACCTTACAATCCGGCACAATGTGAGGCGAGATATCGCGTGCAACGGCAATAATCTTGCCGTTGGCGAGAAACACGTCGCAAATCCCCTGATCTTCAGGGGTATAAAGGTGCGCACCTTGCAGTAACGTAAATTCTGCGAAGGATAAATCAGGCATGATAATTCCCTTTTTAAACAATAAGCTGCATAACCCAGATCGACAGTAATGCGTTGATGGCACATACCGCAATGATGTGGGGGTAATATTTGGCGTTCACTTCGGCGGTACCGAGGCAGCGACCCACGTTTTGTACCGGGTTACCCATCAGGTATATCGCCGGGAGCAGAACCGTGACGTCGTGACCATTTAATGCTCCTGCAGTGAGCAAACTGGCGGAAACGCCTACCGCGCCGCCCATACTCATCAGCGACGCTAACAGCACGGTGGCGGCTTCACCAGGAAGTCCCCAAAGTGCCATGACGGGCTGACAAATGTGTCCAACCCAGTCAAGTAAACCGGTGATTTTCAGCGCCTGAATAATGACGAACGCCATCACCACGTTTGGCAGCAGGTTAGTGGTGGCAATTGTAAAGCCGCGGCGGGCACCGTCGATAAACATGTCCATGACATTTTTGCGTACCTGAGTGGTCATGCTTGTGCTCCTTGCGTTGGGTTACGGCGTTCTTCAAAGTTGATCCAGATACGTAGCAGGTTGGCGCCGACAAATTTAAACACCAGAATCACGGCCAGCGGGACGATAACAGACGTTCCCAGAAACGCGAAGACGGCAACGCCAGAGGAAAAATAGTTGGTAATAATCGCGCTGCCGCTGGTCTGGTATGCGGCAAAAATGACTTTATCGCGCTCGGTGATTTCACCATCCTGCGCCAGTTCTTTCGTCATACCTGCAGCCGCATCGGTATTTTGTAAGTTAGCGATAAGCGCCAGCGAGCAGATGCCCGGAATGCCCAACAGCGGCTTCAGGATCGGCGTCATCAGTTGTTGCGCCGCACGCAATCCGCCAAGACCGTCGGTGATAGAAATAATGCCCAGTGACAAAATGACTGACGGCGCAAGTTCCAGCGCGAAAAGAAAACCATCTTTTGCGCCCGTACCGCCCGCGCCCCGGAAGGTGACGGTCGTTTGTGCCGCGCCATTCGCGATCTGGCCAAACGAACCGTTCAGCACGCTAAAATCAAAAACACGCCACCAACCTTCCGTTCCGGAAAATACGCCGGAAAAGAAAATGATGGTCAGAAAAAATGCCAGATATCCCTTAAGTCCGACCTTTTCTGTTGCAAGCGGCAGCGCCGCCTGTTCCCCTTGTTGCGCCATAGCGAACCCCGTTTTTTTTTTGATAATGTGTGTTTGTTGCGACAGGCCAGAAGTGGCCCGAACTCAATGACCTTACCAGCCATAGGGATATGGGGAAAATGCCAGAATGTTTCGCGCTATGCGTTTCTTGCATAGGGTGTATAAAGCATCACGTTCTTTGGTTGAGGGAATTATAAATGGAATGCATTCCTGCACTAAACGATCGTTTCTCTGGCAAGCGCTGCGCACAGGCGGGGGCGAACGCGTTTATCAGTAAAAAGCAGAACAGATTAACCTCAACCTGTTCTGCTGTTCATCACGACATATTTAATACGGTTACGTTGGTGATGTCGTGGGGGATAGAGAAAGCCGCCAACGGCAGGTCTGTTCTGTCTTCGCCATTACAAAATCATCTGTGCCAGTAAAAAGCCAAATGGTACCGAGAAGATAATCGATAAACATCCCGGCAGGAAGAAGGGGTGATTAACGATCTTTGAGCCATTCCAGCGCGAACTGAGAAATGAACCCGTATCATCAGTGGCTATCGCAAACGCGGTTGTCGGGTAAATATTCGTGATATAAAGTGCGCTGACCGCGACAAAGCTGGCTAATATTGCCTCCGGGCTAATTCCGATGGAGGCGGCGATAGGCATCAGCAATGCGCTGGTTGCCCCCTGGCTAAACAGCATGGCGCTGGTACAGAAAAATACCGCCGCCAGTAAGAACGGCCAGGCGCGTAATATGTCGCTGGCTTCCATTTTGATCTCATCGATATGGGCACCGATCAGCGTGCTGCTCAGCCAGACAATCCCTAATACAACCACCAGTGATTCAGCGCCGGATTTAAATATCGGTGAGTTCTTCAGCTCTTTCATGTCCAGCTTGCAGGTGAAAATAATGATCGTGGACACGACAAACATCGTAATAATGATTAAGTCGCGGGAATTAATGGTATGCCCAATCAGGGATTTAAACAGCAGCATACAGACCACGAAGACCACTCCCACCAGGAATATGGCGACTGAGGATTTTGCTCCGGCGGGAATAGGGCGGCTGGCCTGTTTATTCAGCACAATTTTATTTTCCTGCATGATTTTTTGACACACAGGATCGTCGGCCAGTTTGGCACCTTGTCTGCTGGCAATGTACGCCGCGATCAGCATGGCAAATAACGCGGTGGGCAGGATAATCAGCATTGCGTCGCCGAAGCTCACGCCCATCACCTCAACGGTGCCGTACATAATCGCCGTGGCGGCAGAGATCGGGGAGGCGGTAATCCCGAGTTGCGAAGCCACAACCGCAGAGCTTAACGGCTGGCTGGGTCGGATACCGTTGTCTTTCGCCACTTCCTGAATCACGTTCATCACCGACATGGCGGTATAACCAGTACCGGACAGTACCGTCAGAATAAACGTTACGGTGGGGGCAAGAATATTAAGATAGCCGGGATTATGGCGCAGTAATTTTTCGGTCAGGGTGACGAGATAATCCATTCCGCCGGCCTGTTGCATGGCTGAGAGCGCCACAATGGTAGACAGAATAATCAGCATTACGTCGACAGGTGGAGAACCTGCCGGAACGCCAAAAATAAATACCGAAATCGCTAATCCGATCCCGCCGGCAAACCCGACGCCAATTCCGCCCCAGCGGGCGGCAAGCATGATGGTTCCCAGTAATAAAACGACATGTAATATCACCATATAATTAACCTGCTCTTTGTTATATTTTATTTATCGGCAACGAGAGGGTGAGGTAATGAATAGGGAATATTCATTACCTACAGTTAACGCTTATTTCTCGATAACAGATTATTACGACATATTCATTTCTGTTTGATAACGTTTAATCGCTGCCGTACTCTTTTGCGGATCGGTCATATTCATCGGATCAAGCAGATAATCCGCCTGTTCCGGTGTCAGCAGTTTTTCTGCCAGCACGACCTGCTTTACGCTGCACTGCTGTTGATACGCGGTTTTTGCAATTCGCGATCCCATCTGATAGCCAAACAGGGTTGCCACGACGGTGGCCAGCGCCGTACTCTCCTCTGCGTAGCGAGCACTCACTTCTTCATTTATCGCGATATCTTTCAGACATTTATCGATGAACAGCGGTATCCCCCGGCTCAGTAACGAGCAGGATTCGAAGAGCGCCTTTAGCAACACCGGTTCCCACACGTTCAGGTCAAGCTCGCCGCCCTCAACCGCCATGGTTACCGTGACGTCATTACCGATAACCTGATACGCAATTTGATTCATCAGTTCGGGCATGACCGGGTTAATTTTGCCCGGCATGATGGACGAACCCGGTTGCACGGCAGGGACAATAATTTCATTAAAACCGGCGCGCGGCCCTGAACCCTGAATACGAAAATCGGTCGCCATTTTAGAGAGAAAGGCGGCGATTTTCTTGAGCTGTGCGGAGAATTCAATATAGAAGTCACCGTGTTGCAGACCATCGAAAAAATCCGCTTCCGGGCGATACTGCTCGCCAGTGAGGGTCTCCAGCCATTGATACACCGCCGGAAGATATCCCTCATGGGTGGACAACCCCGTACCAATCGCCGTCGCTCCCAGGGGTAAATACAGCGCCTCCTCGTTGACCTCGGCCAGTTTTTCCCTAAGCCGGTTGACCTGTGTGCGATAGGCGCCAAACTGTTGGCCAAACGTCATTGGCACCGCATCCTGTAAGCAGGTGCGGCCTAATTTCACTTTGTCGGCAAACTCACGGCTTTTAGCCGCCAGTACGGCTTCCAGTTTTTCCAATTGCACCAGCAAATGCCTGATATTCGTGCGACTGGTCATTTTCATCGCCGCAGGAATGACGTCGTTGGTCGACTGTCCCATATTAACGTGCGTATTTGGGTGAATCGCATCATATCCCCGTACGCCGGTGAGCAGTTCATTCGCGCGGTTAGCCACCACTTCATTCATGTTCATATTGGTCGAGGTGCCGCCGCCGCCCTGAAAAATATCAATCGGGAAATGGGCGTCAAAATCGCCGTTCATCACCTCCTGCGACGCCGTCACGATGACGGCGGCTTTCTGCTGATCCAACGCGCCAATTTGCGCGTTGGCCTGAGCAGCCGCCTGTTTTATCGCGGCGATTGACCACAGGAAATGCGGAATGTCCCCGGCCGTTTTCCCCGAAACTGAAAAATTCAGTACCGCCCGTTGCGTTTGAATACCGTAGTAGGCTTCCTCCGGCACCATTAACGTTCCTAATAGATCCTTTTCTTCACGCATCGTTATGTCTCTTCCTGTATTAAGGTGTATCGCTACCTTAATTGGCTGGCAGTACAGATAATTTGAAGTGGTTCAAAGAAAAAAAAGCATTGAAAAGATAAATACTCATTATTAAAAAATGTAATAGTAGAGGCGGTAATGAAGGATATTAACTTCGATTTTAAGCAGTTACAGGCGTTTTTAGCAGTCATTGAGACGGGGTCATTTACCGCTGCGGCAAAGAAACTCAACCTGACTCAATCCTCGATTTCTCAGCAGATCGCGAATCTGGAAAATGGCTTAAAGACTGAAGTGATTAACCGTTCACAGCGACCCATTCAGATGACGATAGCCGGGCAGGCGCTGTACCCGCTGGGAAAAAAGATTATCGATAGCGGTGTTTATCTGCAGGAACATATCAACGCGATCAGTCACGGGCATATTTCACATTTGAAAATCGGCTTTGTGGATTCGATCGGTAAATCTATCGGCCTGGATATCCTGACCTTCCTGCAACCGCAGGTGAAACATATTTTCCAGGTTACCGGTACAGCATCGGGGCTGCTTTCTGCGCTGAATACGGGCAGAATTAACCTGGCCATCACGATGCTGCATACCGAGATGCCGCCTAATGTCAGAATGTACCCGCTGATTGAAGAGGAGTTTCTGTGCGTTTGTCCCAAAGCCTGGCCGGAAACGCGGCTGGAAGAGTTGTGTAAAAACAGGGACTACATCGCCTATACCCGCAATACGCCGACCGGCATCCAGACGCTCAACTGGCTGAAATGGAATAACCTGTCTCCGTCTATCCAGTTTGAAATGGATAATGCTGATGACATTCTGAAATTAATTTCCTGCGGCTACGGATGGACGCTGACCACGCCGCTGTTTATTACCACACTTCCCGCCTTTACTGACTCGCTGAAGATCATCCGGATCAACAATCGCAAAGAACGCCGCAAAATTGTCCTGCTCTGTAAGGATGATGAACTGTCTGAGTTCTATAAAAACCTGGCGATTGAGGTCCAGTCAATACTGGAAACGAAACTGGAACAGGGGTTCTACAGTAAGCTCAATGCGGATGTGCCGTCATGATCCCTAACCAGGCATGATTCGGTCTTCAGCGAAGTATTGCCCGGTACTTACCGCTAAAGTAGCGGAAATGCTAACCCAGGAGATTGTTATGATAGCGGTGATTTTTGAAGCGGATGCAGTACCGACTCAGCAGGAGCGATATTTACAGCTTGCCGCTGAACTCAGGAACGAACTTGTTAATATTGAGGGCTTCATTTCGATTGAGCGTTTCAAAAGCCTGAGTACGGAAGGGAAGATTTTATCGCTTTCCTGGTGGGAGAGTGAAGACGCCGTCGCGGTGTGGAAGAGCAACATGAAACACCGGGCAGCGCAAAGGGAAGGCCGGGAGTCGATATTCTCTTTTTACCGCATCCGCGTTGCGCACGTTCTGCGAGATTATTCATCGGAAGGATAAAATTCGACCATCTTACGGAAGCGTAACTTCCGCTGATCTCACGCAATCTTTGCAAACAGGACTATTTTCTTACAAGAGAGAAATAAGGATGGAGGTAGAGGGACAGAAAGAGAAAATGGCGCGTGATGTAAAAGGATGTGATCGAGCGAGGAACAGCATTGAGCTTAATAGTTAACTCAACCTTAAATATTACCCCTTGAAAATACAAGGGGCAATATAATAAGGTAAAATATTTGATATTTGTCGTGTTTTAATAGTTTTTTATTGATTAAGTGCTTATTGCATTCTGTACCCGGGAGTCTAAATGTTAGATAATCTCGGGTGGATTTATCCCTGGTGTTACGTTGGTCTTTGACCGCCTGACTAGTATGTGCCGCGAGCGCTATTAGTCAGGTATTTTTTAAGTATAAGGAAGACCCGACCTGAAAAAAAGCTGTCCTAAAAGACAGGGGATAATAATTTCGGAATGTTATTATCAGGAATGAATAAATGAACTCTTTTGTTGAGTTTTTTTTGCTTGATCGCGATGAGTTGCCGTCAGGTTTTGCCACTGAACTCTACCGCCTGAGAAACCGAACATTTCGTGAGCGGCTCAACTGGAAAGTAGAATGTACTGATGGCCTGGAAAAGGATCAATTTGATAACGAAAACACGACTTACCTGTTAGGGATGCATGAGGGAGAAATCCTGTGCGGCGCCCGATTTATCGATGCCACGCAACCGACGATGATCAGCGAAATATTCCATGAGTACTTCGATAATATTACGCTCCCTACGGATATTCCCTGCTGTGAAGTGAGCCGCCTGTTTTTAGATAAAGAGAGACGTGATTGCGGAAACCTTCGCGGGATGCCCGCCAGTAAGGCACTGTTTCTGGCAATGATCGTCTATTGCATGAAGAAACAGTATCGGGGCATGTTCGCCGTTGCCAGTCGCGGTATGTATGCCATTTTCCGTCATGCGAACTGGAAAATTGACGTGATTCAGAAAGGACTTTCTGAGAAAGGTGAAACTATCTACTATATTTTTATGCCGGCGAGTGAAAGCGCAATTGAGAGCATCATCAGCAAAGATAAGGCCAGCCACTGGCTCCGCGAGATACTTCAACAACTTCGCCGTCTGTAATCCCGCACGGAGTTCAGTTATCCAGTAATCTGAGCTCCATTCCAAGTTTTACCGCATGCCTGGCGTTGTTTACGCCCAGCTTTTTCATTGCATTGCTCATATGAAATTTCACGGTTCGCTCTGCAATTGACAATATAACCGAGACTTCGGCATAGGTTTTACCCGCACTGACCCACTTCAAAATTTGTCGTTCGCGCGGTGACAAAAAAACGTTCTTTTTCTGATGCACTTTACTGTAGAGATTAAGGGTCTTTTGATGTAACTGAATGAGAAAATGCATGAAGTGCGCGCGGCAGGCTTCCATCTCTATCCCCGAATCCTTCTGGCTGATGATGGATAATACGACAAGATTATTCAGATAGTCATGCAGGGGAAACGTCTGACCCTGATAAATATTGTGTTCAGAACTTTCACTGAAAATGCGCGTCAGGTTATAACCGTTCGCCAGCAGCACCTTGTTCTCCCAGAAAAAATCTTCAACACTGCTTAAAGCCCTAATAATAACAGGGTCAATAAACTGGTATTTTCTTTCAAGATAGATGTTAAACCACTCAGGATTATTATTGATAATCTGCATTTGCGAGGGATCTTTCTTGTTCATAATCGCATATGCGTAGATCGTATTTTTGTAGTCCTTAATGAACGCATTCAGTTCATTCTGGATTAACGCATTGATCCCTTCATCGTTGTAATACATATCCTTCACGCCAGTTGCTGCCTCTGAGATGAGTGTTGAAAGAGTATAGCCTGCCTCGTTACCTGACAAAATGGACTTACCCCACAACAGTCGATATTTCCTGTCCTTATGTCAAATTGTGTATAAAAACGCCAGGACTGAGGTTCATGGCATGACCGTCAAGTTGGCCCCGAAGGTTTGTTGAGCCGGGCGGCACAATCGGATGCCAGACATCACGAACAGAGGAGCGTAAAGACAGAGTGTGGGCCAATGTCAGGCCATTGCGCCACCCGTACTGTCGGTGGCGGAAATTGAACCAGGGTCACAAATATGAATATTGTCCAGCGGCGCGTTTAATCAATGCCGGTTACGGCTGAGGAATAAAAACTGAATAATTACAAAATATTATTTACCCACGCGATGCGCAGGCGCGGGGGATTATAGGTTTTTACTATAGGTTCAGGATGCAAACAATTGTCGTCCCGAGTCTCTCTTTTTTAACAATAAGGAGGCCATACAAAATACAAGGACAATAAAATGGAACGTCTGACGGTCTCTGACAAACTCTGCTACGCGATGGGGGGAGGATTTGCCTCCAACCTCAGTTTTTACGCGATGCTGGTTTTCTTTATTACCTATGCTTCTGATGTCTATGGTGTGAATCCGGCCACGGTGGGCGCCATCACGCTTGCCGCACGGGGGATTGATGCGTTTATCGATCCGGTGATGGGCGCGATGGGTGACAGAACCCGGACGCGACTAGGTAAATACCGCTTCTGGATAATCACATCGGCGCCGGTACTGGGTTTTACAACCTGGATGGTTTTCGCCTCCCCGGATTTCTCCACGACGGGCAGAATAGTTTATATCGCCTGCGTTTATATGCTCTACTCCCTTGTCTCTACCGTGTCGAATATCCCGTACCACTCATTAACGGCCTACATTACAGACAAGGTCAATGAACGCAGTAATATTGTGTTATTCAAGCAATTTACCGGGATTATCGCCCAGTTTATCGTCAGCGCGGGCGGCATTTATATTTTATCTGCATTCAGCCAGACCCGGGATGCGACGGGCAATGTGGTGGTTGATTTTCATAGCTATCACTACCTCGGCATTTTATTTGGGGTCGTGACCACGCTGGGATTCTGGATTTGCGCTTACGGCGCCCGTAGACAGGATAACTGGCAACGTATTGTGCACGATGAAAAGGGATTACAGACCGACCCGGCGGGTGAACAGCAGAATATTGTGGTGGCCGTTTTCAAACAGCTGTCGCTGGCTTTTCGTAGTCGTTCACTGGGATGCCTGGCGTTGGCCTCTTCGGCGAACACGCTGTCCTTAGCGATTACCGCCGGGGTGACCGTTCAGTTTTATACGTGGGTTCTCCACAATACAAAGCTGGTTGCGACGGGAGCATTACTGAATATGCTGTTTGGCGCATCAATATATCTGCTGGTTAAGTGGTTAGTATCTCGCTATGGAAATAAAACGGCATTTGTGATCATCTGTTTTATTGCCATGGTTCCCTCGCTGATACTCTGGCTCACCTTCTCGCCTGAAAATGTCACCTTTACTTTGATACTTCTCGCCTGCGTGATGGCGTTTTGTCAGGGCGGGTCGCTGATTACCTGGATGATGGTCACTGATTGCGCGGATGAATTACGCTGGAAAACGAAAAAGAATGCCGCCGGAATTGCCTCCTCCACATTAACGTTCTCCAACAAATTTGGTTCTGCGCTGGGTGCCTTTGTGCTGGGCGGCGTCCTTGATCTTATTGGTTATCTACCCGGCGCGCAGGCGCAAACGGCGGGAACATTACATGGATTGCTTATTTTGATGGTCCTGACGCCGGTTTGCGGGCAACTCCTGTCACTGTTTTCGATGATTTTTTATACCCTGAACAAAAAAAAACATCAGGCGATCTGCATGAAACTGCTCGGGGATGGAGAGTAATATGAAAGTTGTTATGCTGATGTTTGATACCCTGCGTCGTAATAAGCTCCCGGCTTATCAGGCCGACGCATTTCCTCTGCCTAATTTTAAACGACTGGAGGGGAAAACCGTTCGTTTTGATAATTTCTATGTTGGCTCAATGCCCTGCATGCCAGCCCGACGCGATTTGCATACCGGACGGCTGAATTTCCTGCATCGCAGTTGGGGGCCGCTGGAACCCTTTGATGACTCTATTTTTGAAATCATTAAAAAGCACGGCGTATATTGCCATTTAATTACCGACCATCAGCACTACTGGGAAGATGGCGGGGCGACCTACCATAATCGCTACAGCAGTTATGAGTTTATGCGCGGGCAGGAGGGGGATCTCTGGAAAGCGAAGATTGGCTTCGACGGCGCCCGTGAACTGGATTCATGGAAAAACGCCGAACCGCTGCGCCGTAATATGATCGAGCACGATCAGATTAACCGCAGTTATATGCGTGAAGAGAAAGATTTCCCGCAGGCGCGCTGTTATCAGGCCGGGCTGGCTTTCCTGGCGGAAAACTATCAGCAGGATAACTGGTTATTGCAAATAGAGAGTTTTGATCCGCATGAGCCCTTTTATGTGCCGGATCGCTTCAAGCGCATGGTCGATCCTGAACTGGTCAATAACCCTGACGACTGGCCGGAATACAGTTCGACAGAGAGGATCAATAATCCGCAGAAAGTGGTGAACGGTGAAAAGCATTATCAGGCGCTGATGTTGATGTGCGATGAATATCTTGGCCAGGTGCTGGACTTTTTCGACGCACATCATCTGTGGCAGGACACAATGCTTATTGTGAATACCGACCACGGTTTTATGTTTGGTGAAAAAGAGTGGTCGGGGAAAAGCGTTATGCCGGTGTATAACGAGATTGCGCATGTCCCCTTCTTTATTTGGGATCCCAGAAGTCGACGGGCTGGCGAGTCGCGAACCCAACTGGCGCAGATGCACGATCTGGCGGTGACGTTGCTGGAGGCGTTTGGCATTGAGAAAACGCACAACATGACAGGCAAGGCATTGTCTCCGGTCATAGCGCGACAAATGCCGATTAAATCAGAGGCTATTTTTGGCTATTTCGGCGCGCATGTGTCGATCACCGATGGTCGCTATGTCTATATGAGAGGGAGCCAGTCGCCGGAAAATACCCCGCTATACGAGTACACGCTGATGCCGATGCGCATGCGCAGGATGTTTAATCTCGCTGAATTGCAGGAAGCCACTCTGCATCCTGGTTTTGTCTTCACCCACCAGACGCCGGTGCTGAAAATCCCGGGTTCCGCCGGTTTTTACAGTTCTTATGCGCACGGCAATTTGCTGTTCGATTTAGCTCACGATGCGAAGCAGGAGCATCCGCTCTGCGATCCTGAACGTGAAGCGCTGTTTATCCGCAAACTGTCGCAGGCAATGCGTGAGGCGCAGGCTCCGGAAGATGAATGGCGGCGTCTGGGGATCCCCGTCGACGACGCGCGTATTGACGCGGAGTTCGTGCGACAGGAACATGAAATGCGCAAACGGGTGATGCAGCAGTATTTAGGCTCTCTTGCCTGCCTTGATATGCATCCGGATACCCGGGCATTGCTCCTTGAGATAGCGGCCTGCCCCGGAGGGGATAAATTCCTTCAGGATCTGGCAACGATCTCCGGGCAGCGCAGCATCACCAAGCAGGCGGTGAAAGCGCTGTATGACAGCGGTGATTATGAGTCGGCACTTTACGGACTGTTCAATAAACCCTACTGAGTCTGCATGCCTCACTCATCCGGGAGCCCGATTTTGCCGGAGCTCCCGTCTATCTTCATCGCTACGCATCAGGCAGGCATCATCAATCCCGGAAACCGTGGTGAGGCGAATGTATTTACACAAATTAATTTTTCAGTTCAAAGTGCTGGTAGATAAAAAGACCTTTACCTCGGCGGCGGAAAGTCTGTTTATCTCTCAACCGACCCTAACCCAAAATATGCAACGACTCGAGTCGGAGCTTGGGATCCCTTTGTTGTTCCGTGAGGGGAAAAAGATTTCCTTAACGGTTTATGGCGAAAGCCTGTATCAGCATGCCTGCCTGCTGGATCGCAATTACCAGCAGGCTTTACTCAGTATTGATGCGATAAAGCATAGCCACAGACAGCAACTGGTGATCGAGTGCGGGCACGCGTGGAGTCATGGCGTCTTATTTCATCTGATGAAGGACTATGTGAGGCTGTATCCGCAAATCCGGATGGTGATCAAAAACAGTAATACAGCACTGGGGCAACAGCATTTACTGAAAGGCGAATGCGATCTTGCGTTAGGGGCGATACCCGCTGCGGAAAACAGAATTGCGGCAATAAATTACCTTCCGATCTTCACGACCCGGTTTGTCCTGTATTGCGCGAGCGATCATCCGCTTGCGTATGTGCCGCAGATTACCGAAGCGCAGCTTAATCACTGTGAGTGGGTCATTCTTAAGCATGAATCGGAAAACGAAGAGTTTAACGATCCTTTGCTTTGTCCTATTTCGCCAGAAAAGGTCAGATTTGAAGTCTGTTCGGTATCGAATGCTATTGCGCTGGCGAAACAGACGCAATGCATTCTGGCGCTTTCCATACATCTGGAAGCCGAAGCGCGTCACCGTGGTCTGCGTCGCCTCAATCTGGCGAAGAACATTCCCTCTTTTGATACCGGCATCATGTACATAGACGATGTGCTGAAGTATGACCATAAGAAAAAATTTATTGAGACCATCATTTCGTCAAAAAGCATGTTTGATCAGAATGATATGTAGCGGTCCACAAACCGTTCAAGCATATTCCCGCCTACCGGCGGGGAGATGAGATATCCCTGAAAGCGATCGATACCTAATGCTTTCAATATCGTAAATTTCTCTTCACTGTCGACCCCTTCGGCAACGCAGCGACTACCGGTCAGCATACAGTAATAGTTCAGGCTTTTTATCAGCGCCAGCGCGTGTGGATCGCGTTGCATCTCATTGATAATACACATATCCAGCTTATATTCGTTAAACTGGATCTGCCTGACCGGAAACATCACGCTACCTTGTGAGAAACAGTCATCGAGCATAATCCGAAAGCCGAGCCGTTTTAATTTGTCGATGTTCGCGGCGGTTTTTCCCCTTTGACTGAACTCGATGGTCTCAGCAAATTCCAGCACCAGTCTGTCCGTTTGCTGTGGCGACACCAGTTGCTGTTTCGCCGCTTCCAGCATTCGTGGAAGGCATTCATGGCTGGCGAGGGCGGCAGGGATATTAAGTGAGAAATAAAACTCCCCGGGATGCTGGTTGATTTTCTGTATCGCTTCCTGCAAAACAAATGCGGTCAGCACCTGCCAGGCGTATTCAGCACGTATTTGTGGCAAAAATGCGCCGGGTTGCAGGACCGTACCCTCGCGCCGCCAGCGTGAGAGTATTTCCATCCCTTGTAAACGGTGGTGGCTATCCACAATCGGTTGAAACACCGGAAAGAGTTGCCGGCAACGGATGGCATGGACGAATTCACGTTCGAAGGCGGATAACGCATCGCTACCGCTTCTGTTCAGCCGCGTTTCTGGGTTGCCGGGAAAGTGTGTCGCCAGTTGCGGGAAATGTTCCGCCATTTTTTTAAGTCCTGAAGTTCTCTGATTATAAAGGGTTTTTTGGCTTATGCCTCGCTGTTGCGCCCGTTCAGGGATGTTGTATCCGTGCAGCAAATCCACAATGGCGTTGAGCTCTGGTTTGCTGAGGCCGATTGTCGGCTTGCCATAAATCAACGTCTGGTTATCTGCGCATTGGCCCAAAGGAGGGACATCCTGCAACCCGTGCCCGCGCAATAGCGCGGCAATGCAGCGTGTCGGTAAATCCGAGGCGACGGCCCGGATTTCCGTCAGCAGACGGCGACGCGTCACAAGATGCTCCAGCGTGTGCCACAACCAACGGTCAGGACAGCGGCTGAGGATAAGCATCGGCAGGGGGACAGCGGCCTGTTCCAGCAGAAGCGCCGCCTGCTGCAACGTGGTGAGCAGCCAAAGGGGATCGTCAGGAAGAAACACCACGATCCGGCGTGCTGACGCCAGTGCAGGAAGCGTTGAGATATCCAGCGACAGCGAATTAAGCAGCACCAGACGCTGGCGGTCTGGCGTCATCATCCTCGCGAGACCTTCGGCGGCACAGGGGCAGGGGGACAAAATGTAGTCCATCCCCGGCTTTCCCACATCACTGATAAACAAACGTCACCCCAATGATTGACTGAACATTGCCTGCCGTCACTTGTCCGCTGGTTCGCGCGTAGTTAGCCGTTAAGCCGAGGCTCATGGCAGAGGTGCCGACCGTGCCTAATGACACGGTGCTGTTAGCGGGGACGATGGTACCGTTGCGCGTGAGCTGAACACCGATGCCCTTCGCGGGCGAAGACGACGCGGTATTGGTAAAGATCGAATTGGCGGAATCTGCGGTGGTGCCGGAGAGGTAATACGTCAGATTTTGGCTCTGCGCGCAGTAGACCGTCAGCGGAACGGGGGCGGAGCCCGGATAGTCCGGCAGCGTAACCGTGACGTTGCGGGAGGAGACATCGCAGCCGCCAGTCGGAATGACCACACTATTGTTCGCATAAATGCTCCAGACGAACTGAAAGTCATCGCTGTTTTTGTTGTTGGTCTGGCGGAGAATGAGTTTAGCAATAAGCGTTCCTGCACTGATTGCGACGCCGCCCGCAGAACTGATTGGCGTCAGATACAGGACGGTCGGCCACGGCTTATCGACTCTCGAGTCATAGATCATCCGTGCGGTTTCGCTGGTGGTCGGAAACGGGTAGCTGGAGCCGTTGTATCTTACGGAGCCGGAAAAACTCGATAACACGCCGCCGTAAGCGGACCCCTGCTGAAGGGTGACATAGTCAGTGATGGTTTCGGGATAATCGTTATGACAAAAAATCTGCGTTGAGAGGTCGACCACCAGGTTTTGCCCGACGTTAACCGCAGGCGAGAGATCAACGTAGACGTTCGCGCTACCACCGCCAATGGGAATAGTCGCGCCGCTGGCGGTTTTGCACGCAAAGGACCAGGCATTGATTGACCAGCCCATCAGCAACAGTGTCGTCAACAGGGTTACGACTCTTTTCATCAACATACTCTCCTGGTCATGCATAGGTATAGGTCACGTTAATCACCGCCTGGATCGTTCCCTGGGTTGCGCCGCCGTTGACCGACAACGCCCTGACCTGCAAAGGAAAACGGGCGGATTGCGAGGCGTCATCCACCACCACTGATTTTGTCGCGCCGGTGTTCAGTCTGTTACCGCTGTCATCCTGGAGTTCAAGCTGGATATTTCCGGCAGTCCCCTGGTTTTTGTAGTAGCCCGTGCTGTCGGCGGTACCGCTGAAGCTGGCGGTGACGCGCGAGGTGCCCACCGGACAATTGCTTAGCTCAAGCGCCACGCTGTGCCACGCGGAGGAGGAACCGGCATTGACCAGACTGAAGGTGTAGAGATCGCCCAGTTCGACGGTGGCAGTGGTGGTCGACACCGTGCACGGTTTGGCGACCACTTTCCCGTTCACGGTAATGGTCACGTCAGCCGCCTGCACAACAGCAGAAGCGGCAAGGATGACTGTCAGTAGCCACCGGGGTTGAAACCATTTCATCAAAGCCTCCGCTTACTGAAATTCAAGAGTGAATGTCGCTGTTGCATTGACGTGTCCCGGCGTGACAGGGAGCTGCGTTGCCATCAGGCGGGCATAAAAGTTAAGCGTATTGGTCTGACCGGGCGTCAGGGTCGTCCACGAAAGGGTGGCGGACCCGGCATTCAGCGGCAGTGTCGTTTGCTGGCCGTTGAGGATCTCGATTCCCATCCCTGCCGCCGCCGATGTTCCGCTGTCGAGTTTCAATAAGCGGGTGTTATCGTTGTCGGCAATACCGATAAAACCGACTTTTACCGCCGTGACCGACGTGCCGCAGGGAGAAAGCACAATACGAAACGGGACGACAGGCGTGGTGGCGCCGATATGGCTGAACTGTTTAGCGGCGTTATCCAGCAAATCGACGGTAAAATCTTTCGATTCGCCCGCCACGGCGCAGGCGTTATCCCTGACGTATCCGCTGATCGTGATTGTGCTGTCGGCGGCGAACGCACTGGCGCTGACTAGCGAGAAGACGGCACCCAGCAGATAAAGACGTTTGTTCATCATCTTGTCCTTAGCGGCATTGCGCCGTGAGCTGGCTGAGCAACTGTTGTTGGTTTTCTGCGGATAAGCGGTAATCCGCCACACAGCTGGCGTTTGCGCCGTCACCCCATTTCACCCGAACCTTGCCTGCCAGCGGCATACCGCTCAGATAAACCTGACCGTTATCGGCGACGATGCTGCTGTTTTGGCTGCTGTCGGCGGTTACCATTGCGCCGAATGGCACCGGCTTGCCGTTATGGATGAGCGTCATCAGCAGTTTCATCCCGACGTGGGCGTTAAATTCCGCCCGGACGATCGCGCCGTGCGTGGGGACGACGTTGACCACTGCCTCATCCAGATCAACGTTATCGGCGAGCGTATTGGTATCCAGCGCCACCCGGTTTTCCCGGTACTCGGTGGCGTAAGGCAGCACCGCATAGCCACGCCAGTCAGTGCGTACTCCGGTCTGGTTTTCCACTTTCGCGCCCTCAGCGCCGGGAGCCTTAATCAGCACAACCGTGTCATTGAGTGGTTGACTCAGCGTGACGCCATTAGCATGTGCCAGCACGCCGCCGCTCATCCCGTAATAGAACTGTTTGAGTCCGTCGCTACGGCTGTAACCGACGTTGGCATTGCCAGAACCGCCGCGATAGTTCAGCGTGGCATAGCCAGTGCTGCTGCTGTTACCTTCACCACCGCCCGCATAGCCGGTTTGCACGCTGTAGCTGAGGTTATTGTCTTCCAGCACGGTGCCATACAGCCCCGCCAGGTTGGTCATTCGACCGTTGAGGTCATTCGACATGCTGTAGCTGGCGCTGGCGTGTCGCCAGACGGACTGACTGTCCGAGCGCAGCCAGTGGCTGAAAGGAATATTGACGTTAATAGCCAGCATCTGGTCGCGACCATCCTGCCAGGCGTTTTTGGTCAGGCTGTAGCTCAGCGTCCAGTTGATATCGCCGATGGCGGTATTCAGACCGGCCTGCAATTGTTCATCAGCGCTGTCGGTGCCCCAGTAAGTCTGGTGACTTCCGCTCAGATAGAGCGTGGCGGTGCGGCCTAACTGCTGGGTCAGGCTCACCTGCACTTTGCCGCGCTTGTTATAGGCGAGGTTGTAGTAGTCCGTGAATTTCGGCTGAACCTGAATCACGCCATCCTGCGTTTCGACGTCATGGCCGCTCATCCGACGGTAAGTGGTATCGGCAAAGCTAAAATATCCGCGTGTGGAGTAGCGATAGCCCACCAGTTGGATATTCGTGCCAACGTCGCTGAGTGATTTGTTATAGAGGAAACGCACCGATTGTCCCTGATGTTTGCTGTCATCGGGCAGAGTGGCATTGGCCTGAGTGATGTCCACCGACAGCGCCCCCAGCACCCCCATGTTTTTCCCCACCCCCAGATTGAAGGCGCGGTAGCGGTCTGCCAGTTGTGTACCGCCGTACAAGGTCCAGCCAGCCGGGAGGCCGTGGAGTATGGTGCTCTGAAAAAAGGTCGGTTCTTCCTGCTGATCGTTACCGCTACGGTACTCTCCGGCGGTGACGGCATAGCGGGTATGGCCTTCACGTTGCAATACCGGGACTGAGGAGTAAGGAACGGTGAAGTTCTGGCTGCTCCCGTCGGCTTCCTTGATGGTAACCTGCAGATCGCCGCCGTTACCCGCGGCATACAGGTCGCTAATGCTGAAGGGGCCAGGCGGTACCGTGCTGTGATAGATCTCATAGCCATTCTGTTTGATGGAGACCTGTGCCGTCCCGCGCGCAATCCCATGGATCACCGGGGCAAAGCCTTTCTGGCTGTCCGGCAGCATATTGTCATCAGATGCGAGCTGCGCGCCGCGGAAGTTAATACCGTCAAAGACATCGCCGTTGGTATAGCTGTCGCCGAGTGTCAGGCGTGAGCGCAACGGCGTGATGTCTCTTTCCAGCCAGGTATTAACGTGCTGCCATTTGTTTTCATTGCTCGAGGCACTCCCGCCGCTGCTGTAGCTCCAGGTGGTATTGTCGCGCAGACGCCACGCGCCCAGATTAAGGCCACTTTGCAGGTTTAAGTAGGCGTAGTTGCTGCTGCCGCCGACGTCGTTCTGGACATTGTTGCCGGTGAAGTTGTAATTCAGTAGCCCGGCGGTAATCCCATGATCCCAGCGTTCCGGCGGGATATAACCGCGAGCCTGATTTCCCATAAAGGCCTGAGGAATCGTCAAATGCAACCGCTGCTGACCCACATCTAAACGGGTGGTGGCGTCAGGGATCATTTCCGTTAACGGGACACAGGCATCCGCTGCCAACACGTTCATTCCACTGACGGCAGCGGTGTTCAGCCCCATTGCGGCGAGCTGTTCACGCGTCAGGCACGGGGTCAGTTCGCGGTGGTTGTCGCTGGCATGAAAAGTGACGTCGCGGGTGGTCATAAACCCCTCGTTCAGATAAATATCGACGCGATACGTGCCGGGGGGGAGCTCATGTCCCTTTTCAAAACCGGAAAGATCCGCGACGGCAGCCGGATCGTCCGCCAGAAAGCGCGGGTTAAAATAGAGTTCTGCCTGCGCGGAAAATGTGTGTGAGGCAAGCAAAAAGGCAAAGGGGATCTGCGCCATTGCGCCTGACAAAAGTGGTGCATAACGCCGCCTGTGGACGAGTCCAGGTTTCAGATATGACATAGTCCCTCCGGTTCAAAATCGCCCGGCTGTCAGTTCTTTTTTTATTCAGGGATCACGCGGATTCCCTGTTCGTTATCGCAGTGCGCCTTTCATGCGCGGCGTGAGTGCGCCATAGTCATTAATGGTTTTATAAGTAATCTCGCTGCCCGCATCGGCTGGCAACTTCACGCGGGCTTCGCCCAGGGGAGGCACAAGGGCATTTTCCAGTACCCGGGTGCCGGCATTGAGTTCGGTCACCGTCAGGTAGTACGGCGTTGGGTTGATCAATGTGAGCGTGCCTGCGCTGCGGCGGAAAGTGAGTTTTTCTGCGGCCTGATCTGGCGGCAGCGCGAGACCGGCTGGACGGTAATACAGCTTGATACGGCTGATAATGGCCAGTTGCAGGGTGTTATCGCTGAGCCTGGATTTGTCCATCGACGGAATGGCTTTGACGTTCATCCAGAACAGACTCTCGCGGTCCTGTGGTAACTGATTGTTGGTTGCATCAAGGATGCGTAAGGTGTTCTCCTTTTTTCCCTGCATGGCAAACAGCGGTGGTGTGACCACAAAACGTCCGTCTTTGACGCCCTCGGCATTTTCTACCCAGGACTGGATCAGATACGTGCTGCTGTCATCATTATTGGTGACCGCCAGTTGCACCTGTTTTTGACCCGCCGGATAAATCACCCGTGTTGCCCCCAGCGCAACGCCAGCTTCAGCCGGTGTGAATAATCCCATGACGGCTATCATCAGCATCCCGCCCAGCAGGTTGCGCATCATGGTGCGTGTTTTTTTCATGTTTATCCTTGCTGTATTCACCGTCGTTTCCTGTATTTGCTATCTCTGCGGGGTTGTTACTGGTAGGTCAAAGAGAACCAGGCTTGTGCATTCGCGACCCCACCGGTGACCTGACGTCCGGTAGAACGGTATTTCGCAACGAAATGCAGTGTGGTTGGCCCGGAGTAAAGCCGTGCCCAGCTCGTCGGTGGGCCGTTAAGTGGGAGTTGGCTACCCTCTTTATCAAATAACGCTATCCCAATACCGCTGGCGATCCCCGGACCTTCTCCTACGGAGAGAACGTCAGGGTTTTTACCATCCGCGACGCCATGAAATGCCACGCCGACGCGTTGACTTACGGCGGTACTGCATTCCTGAAGGTGAATATCGAAAGAAACAGGGTTGATATCCTCCCCTGGCGCATGAAATCGATTGCTGCTGATCTGCCCCATTTGCACGGTCATCTGGCGATCGCCAGCTTCAACGCGGCAAGATTCGGCAATAATGACCCCCTGGAAACGCATGTTTCCGCCAGGTAACGTCACGTTCCACTTGTTGCCGGCCAGCGCGCAGGCGGGAAGTAAAAGCATCAGCAGACCTGATTTCATCCTTTGCATCGTTATCACCTCAGTCCCATTGCGGATAACAGGCCTTCCTGGCCCCAGGTGCATCCTTGCGTGATGAATTACTCGTATTGAACTTTGAAGGTGGCGTCTGCGTTAGCGGTACCGGCAGTTGCGGCGCCCGTGGCGTAGTAACGTGCCTGGAACGGGATGATATTCGTGCCATCGTTCAGGGTTGTTGCTGCGCTAAAGGTTGCGCCGTCCAGCGCCAGTGGGGTGCCTTTGTTGTCGAGGATCTGGACGCCAACGTTAGTGGCGCTACCGGCAGCAGAGCCCTGCAGTGCCAGTACGGTGTTGTTGGTGGTATCAACGGCCGTGCCAGAAAACGCGACAGAGGCTTTGGTTGACACGCTGGTATCACAATCATCAAGCTGAATGTTGAAACCGACCGCAGAACTGGTGCTGCCCGCAGTAGCCAGTTTTGCCGAACGAACCTGACCAAGCTGAACGGTTTGTTCGACTGAACCGGCGTCGACGGCGCAGGCTGCGTTAACGACTTCTCCTTTAAAATGCACTGTACCGCCGTTTACCGTGGTGGTATCGGCCAGAGCCGCCGCGGAGGTCAGGGACAGGGCTGACATAGCAACGATAGCCAGTGTTTTAATTTTCATGCTGTTTTCCTTTAAACAATGTCGATATCACGAACCGAAATGGCCAGTCGTTGTGCCTTCCAGGCATTCCATATTTCAGCCGAATGGGGCGACTGCCGGTTCTGCACAGTTTTTACCCAATGAATGAGTCAATTGGGGCCATTTTGACTCGTTGGTATAAACGGCTTTAAATGGCATATTATTTCTTTCTTATTGGTTTTTTGTTTTTTATGGTTACAATTTTTTGATATAAAAAACTGAAAAATAGTTTTATGTAGATGACTGAAATGGTGCAGGAGTCAGGTGGAGAAATGGTGAAAGCGCGTAAACGGCGGTGGTAAATGTGAAAAAATGTTGGAGGTAATACTATTCTAATCAATGAGATAAAGAGTGTTTATCGATAATTCCTAACTTGTTAGTTGCAAAGCTTTACTAATTCTTTTTATGATATAAACAGTTTGGCCCCAATTGACCTGTTCAGGTAAAGACTTTCCTTTTTATATCAATCAGTTAGCTTATTTCTTTTTCTCCTGCGAAATGACCTCTAACAGGCTGCTTCTCTCCCATAATCCGGCGAAACGTGCGGCGTTGCTGGCGGTATAACGGACGGTATGACGAATATTTCGATGGCCAAGATAATCCTGAATCAGTCGCGTATCGGCCCCCCGTTCGGCAAGTTCATAACCGCAGGCGTGACGGAGCATATGGGGGTGAGTATGGGTAACGGTTCCAGCATCAACCCCCGCAGCCCGAATAATGCGATATGCCTGCTGGCGAGAAAGCGGTGTCCCCCGGCGGGAGATAAACACGGCGTCAGTGCGGCCTGCGCCTCTCCAGCCTGCGCGTTCCTGACTCCAGCGTTCAACGGCCTCACGCTCATCAAAACGCAGTGGATGAATGGTGGAAAACCCGTTTTTCAGTCGACGGACATTGATTCGTCCCTCGTTGAGATCGAGGTCGCGATAATGCAAATCGAGGAGTTCACTGATGCGCATGCCGTGACGGAACGCCAGCAAAATAAGACAATAATCTCGCTCTCCGGTTGCGCCATGTCGGGCAGCCTGCATCATGGCTTGTACTTCTTTGCCAGTAAGATAACGACGTCGATTCACAATGCATTACTCCTGAAATATGTTTCTGTTAATGAACACCTGTAGAAAACATCATGCGATTAAAAAATAATCCACGATGTTAAAGGCATATTATATTTGAGGGATTAATCACCGTTGGTGATTACATCACTTTTACATACGTAGCTATTATTACCACGTGATAAGTCTTATTTTTATTGATTTTATCAGGTGCGACAATAGCGGCTGTTGTAGACAAAGTCAGGTGTATAAATTTAAACGAAAAATAGTTACAGAGGGTGAGAAGGTGGCGAAGGTTTGTTTGACGAAAAGGTCATGTTGAAAAAAGTATCCTGATTCATTACATGGATATAATAAAACTGTTTAATTCTGCTGCAAATAAGGATGGAAGTGAACAATAAGCATAATAAATATATGGTTAAATATTATTAATGCTTTGTTTATCGTGGTTTTAACACCATCCATGGTGTTGTATCTGTCACAGTGAAATAGCATTATGCTGTTTGAGTTTAGCGTCATCCCAGATACCGTAAAATCGACCAGCGTTACTGGCGGTGTACCAGACGGTATGGCGAATGTTACGGTGTCCCAGGTAATCCTGGATGAGACGGGTGTCGATCCCCATATTGGCTAATGCAAAACCGCATGAGTGACGAAGCATATGCGGATGAATTTCAAGCGGGAGCCCAGCGTGATCGCCCGAGGCTGAAATGATTTGATAAAACTGTTGGCGAGAAAGAGGGTTTCCTTTTCTTGATAAAAATAGCCACTCACTGTTGGCATGAGGATAGTCAGTTCGTATAGTCAGCCAGTTTTTTAACGCCTGAATTTCTTCTCTTAATAATGGATGTGTTGTCGAAAAACCTTTTTTCAGGCGGTGAATGTAAATACATCGAGATTTAATATCAATATCTGATATTTGCAGGCGACAGATTTCACTGGCACGAAATCCATGAATAAAACACAATAAGGTCAGACAGTAATTGCGGGCAGCGTGTGGTCCCGTGTTTGCTGCTTTGAGAAGTGACTCTATTTCATTTTGAGTCAGGAAATTCCTCTTCTTATTATCGGCGTTATTTTTCATTAGGTTCCCTTTTGATTGCAGGTGCGCAAGCGTTCTGCTGATTTCCATTAATCCAATGGTCTTATCCGGTTTTAACTCATGATTTATTTGTACTGCACGGTAGGCGCTAATCGTATGCAACGTTGCTTCGCTACAGAAGGACGTGAGCGGATAATGAAAATGGCTGTATGTTGTTTCGTCATAACGTCGTGACATTATCGACTGGGTGCCTCCTCTGGTCTTGTGTTTTTGCTTATCTTACTGAATCAATAAACGTTATTGCTGTTCTACGATCGAGCCCATTCTGGAATACCCCGAATGATGAGCAAAAGGCTTTGCTAAGGACGAAAAACGACATGGCAACCTCGCTAGCATTCACTGTAGAACTACAACAATGAGTAAACAATACTGCAAAAAACACGGTGAGAATAGCAATAATAAGTCATATAACCGCTTTAGAGGCGGGATCTGGTATTTAGCCGTTAGCAGATTGATTCCCGTTAACCCGCAGAAATTGCATTAGTACGGGTATATTTGGCGGATGAGGGCGTGTGGCTGAAATTAGCCTGTCTTTATGTGATGAAATGTTTTGCGACAAATAAAATGCGAGCGAGGGAATAATAACGCCTGAAACTACTCTTATTCATCTAAGGCGTTTATGCGTATCGTTCTGGTAATTACTGGAAATCGCCTGGTCAGTACTTTCATCTGGCCGATCTCACATAGTGTATTGAGCCCCGTTGCATTATGCTGTTTCGACATTGAGTGAATGAAGATTTACGGATTAAGTAATTCCCAAAGGAAATTATATGAAGTCTATCGGCATTTTTTGCGGTTCATCTGAAGGCCATTCTTCGGTTTATATGCAGGCCGCGCGCGAAGCCGGAACCTATCTGGCTCAGGCCGGGCTGGGCATTGTTTATGGCGGTGGCCGGGTCGGATTGATGGGGGCCGTGGCGGATTCCGCCCTGCAACACGGCGGGCACGTGACGGGGGTGATGCCCGTGTCTTTGGTTGAACGTGAAATTGCGCATACCGGGCTGACTGATTTGCAGGTCGTTGAGAACATGCACCAGCGTAAAGATCGCATGGCGGCATTGTCTTCTGCTTTCATCGCCTTACCCGGCGGGGCAGGCACGTTGGAAGAGATTTTTGAGCAGTGGACGTGGGGACAATTAGGCATCCACCACAAGCCCTGTGCGTTTTATAACATGAACAATTTTTATCAACCGCTGCAGGTCATGGTACAGAAAATGGCCGATGAAGGTTTTATGAAGCAGAGCTACGTGGATATGCTGTTTTTCTCCGATTCGTTGCCGGAAATTGTTGAATATTTTTCGACATATACGCCGCCGACCTCCAAGTGGACCGTGACCCAGAAATAAGACGACTCATTGTGCTCCTGAAGAGCAGAGGATGACACCTGTCACTAACATGCCCCCGCCCAGGCTATGGCCTTCCGGGGGCATTTTTACGCCGGATTCATATCGATGGTTAAAAGGGCACCTTCCCCCCCCCCAGGAATATTCTTAATTTCACTTAGGCCAGATGCCCGTCGGGCAAAAAAAAAGCCCAGAAAATGATCTCTTTTCTCTCTATATGTTGCCATTATGTTTATTTTAACCGTTGCACCAGGGGATGTTGATACAGTTAATAAAAAAATGGTTGCGAATATTAATGTAGACTTTTATCTTACGGTGTTGCAGAAAATTCAGTGGTATTGCAATTGGTAACATAGAAAAATATTATTTTAATCACGGCTAACATGGCAACGATGCAAGTTTTTATTAAAAGGCCATGTTTTGTCTTTGCCGCATTACCACAGCAAGTAAAGCCTCGTATTATCACGACGGGATTGTGAATATTATCAGCAGGAGCATGCGAAGGGAGAAACGCCAGAACAATTTTTGTATTGGCGAAAGTAAACATTAATAATACGTTTAAATGAGCGAAATAATGAAGAGTCAAATTCGTATAGCCGCGTTTCTGGTCAGCGCAATGGCGTCTGGTGTCGCGCTGTCAGCGGTTTCTGGGGTGCAGGGGACCGGTGGTACAGTGGAATTTTCCGGTGAGATTGTCGACAGTTCCTGTAATGTCACTACGGGGTCAAAACATCCCACCGTGGATTTAGGTCGATGGGCAAAAACCTTTTTTACCGGTACAGGGGTGGAAACCACGAAAACGCCTTTTACCATCAGCGTAGATAATTGTCCGGCGTCGGTGAAAACGGTGGCCGTGTTATTTACGGGGGTGACAGATGCGAATAATCCCGCACTGCTGGCATTGAATTCCAGCTCCATCGCAACAGGTGTCGGTATCAAATTATATAACGCCGGTAGCGCGCCTACGCCAATTACGCTGGGCTCAGTGTCTGCCGCTGCGAATGTGGTATCAAATAAAGCCGACCTGAAATTTATGGCCGATTATGTTTCCACGACCACGAATGTGACAGCGGGCAGCGCTAACGGCACTGCTGACTTCCTGATGGTATACAACTGATCGACACTCTGAGCAGGCTTCCGGTCTGCTCAACGCTTTTTTCTTCTTTTCCTGATGGTCACACTTCATGAAACAGTTTATCGCCGCAATGACGGCATCGTTAATTCTGCTGAGCGCTACCGCGCAGGCAGGCATTGTCATGGGTGGAACCCGTGTTGTTTATCAGGAAGGGAAGCGCGAAGCCACCATGACGGTGACGAATGCCGACACGCAGACGCCGTATCTGGTGCAATCATGGGTGGAAAACGCGAACGCAGAGGATAAGCGGGCAGTGCCGTTCGTGGTCACGCCGCCGCTGTTTCGTCTTGAGCCGGAACAGCAAAACGTCCTGCGTATTACGTTTACGGGGGGCGCATTGCCTGCCGATCGGGAGTCCATGTTCTGGCTGAACATTAAAAGTATCGCCCCGACGCAAAAAGAGGACGCCAATAAACTGCAGATTAACGTGAAGTCTCGCTTCAAACTTTTTTATCGCCCGCAGGGGCTGAAAGGCGAGGCAAAAGACGCCTGGACGCAGTTGACCTTTACCGTGCAGGGAAACCAACTGGTGGCGAACAACCCGACGCCGTATCACATCTCCTTGTTCTCCCTGACCGTGGGCGGCAAAGCGCTTGCCGAGCCGGGGATGATCGCCCCGCTGAGCACGCGTCGCTGGACGATCAACGGCAGCGGCCCGGTGACATGGCGGGCAATCAATGATTTTGGCGGCGTGACCGACTCCGCGCAACAGTGATGTCAGGCAACCTTCCCGTGAAAAAGAGAACCGTCCTGTTATCGGCGGACAGCGCGACGCTGCTGCTGACGATCATCCCTGGCGTTTTACTGCTGTTTTGCGATCAGCGTCAGGCGTGGGCGGATGACTATTTTGATCCTGCCGCGCTGGAATTACGCGATCCGCAACAGAAACTGGCGGACCTGCGCTATTTTGCCAAAGCGGGCGGACAGCAGCCCGGAACGTACCCGGTCAGTGTCTGGCTCAACGAACAGGAGGTCGCACAGCAGAATGTGACGTTTGTCGAGGAGAATGGGCAACTGAAACCGGTGCTCACCCCTTCGCAACTGGCGGAATACGGGGTTAACGTTAGCGCGTTTACCGCCTTCAGTCAGTTGCCTGATGGAGGCACTTTCACCGATATCGAACGCTACATTCCCGATGCCCGCAGCCAGTTTGATTTCTCCACTCAGCGTCTGAACCTGAGCATTCCACAGGCGGCGATGAACGTGCAAAGCCACGGTTATGTCGATCCCGCGCGTTGGGATGACGGCATTCCGGCCGCCTTCGTCGATTACACTTTTTCCGGCTCGCAGACCCGGCAGTCAACGGATGACGGGCGTTCCAGTTATCTGAACCTGCGCAGTGGCGTTAACCTCGGCGCATGGCGCCTGCGTAACATCTCGTCGATGCAGTACGATAAAACCCGACGCTGGGACTCGCAAAGTACTTACCTGCAGCGCGATATTGTCTCACTGAAAAGTCAGCTGCGGATGGGGGATACTTACACCCGTGGCGACGTCTTTGACAGCGTGCAATTTCGCGGTGTGCAGCTGATGTCTGATGACGAAATGCAACCGGACAGCATGAACGGCTTTGCTCCGATTGTGCGCGGCGTGGCGCACAGTAATGCGAAAGTAACCATCGCGCAGCACGGCTATGTGATTTATGAAACCTACGTGTCGCCGGGGGCATTTGCCATTCAGGATCTCTATCCCACCGCCCAGAGCGGCGACCTGGAGGTCACTGTTAAAGAGAGCGATGGTTCTGAGCGGCGCTGGACACAGCCGTTTGCTGCGGTTCCATTTATGCTGCGTGAAGGACGCGCCAGATTCAGCCTAAGCGCCGGGCGCTACCACTCGACCTCGCAACGCAGTCGTTCGCCGACGTTTATGCAGGGAACGCTTTTTTATGGTCTGCCCGCTGAGTTCACCTTCTATGGCGGTTCGCAGCTGGCTGAAGATTATCATGCCGTCGCGGCAGGGCTGGGGCGTGGTTTTGGCCTGCTGGGCGCGCTGGGGTTGGATACGACCTGGGCGGCGACCACGACGCCTTCAGGTAAGCGTTATACCGGTCATTCGCTGCGCGCGCAGTACCAGAAAAGCGTTGCGCAAACGGGGACCTCGTTCAGTCTGGCCAGCTATCGTTACTCTTCCAGCGGATATTACGATTTTAGCGAATCCGCGATGCTGGAAAGCCGCTACGGTCAGACATGGAGCAAACGCAGTCGCGAAGAGATTTCCGTTAATCAGGCGCTGGGAGGGGTGGGTACGCTTTCGCTGTCAGCGTATTCGCAGGACTACTGGCATAACGCGGATCGCGATCAAACCCTGCACGCCGGATTTTACAGTACCTGGAAGCGTGTTGCCTGGAGCGTCGGCTATTTCTACACCAAAACGACAGGACACAGCGCGCCGGATCGCTCATGGTCATTGAACGTCACGCTGCCGCTGGGCGGCGCGTGGTCAGACAGCACCGTAAGCTACAACACCTCTTCCGATAATCACGGCTACACCTCGCAACAGGTGGGGATATACGGTGCGCTGCCGCAGAACCAAAACCTCTACTATTCGGTACAGCAGGGGATTGCAAATCAGGGGCAGGGTAGCAACAGCAGCGCATCGCTGGACTATCACGGTGGATATGGGACGACGCAACTGGGGTATCGCCGCGATCGCGACAGCAGCCAGATGACCTGGGGGGCGTCTGGCGCTCTGGTGGTACATCCGCACGGCATCACGCTCGGACAGAACGTCGGTGACAGCTTCGCCATTGTTCGCGCGCCGGGCGCGGCAAACGTCGCGATTCAGAACGCAAACAATGTTCATACCGACTGGCGTGGTTATGCCGTGGTGCCCACGCTTACGCCCTATCACAAAAACGTGATCGCGCTGGATGCCCAAACGTTACCGGATGATGCGGATGTCGAGTTGCAGGGGGCGACGGTGATCCCTGGCGGCGGCGCAGTGGTGGAAGCACATTACCAGACGCATATCGGCAACCGCGTACTGTTCACGCTTCGCCGCAATCAGGATGTGGTGCCTTTTGGTGCCAGCGCCCGGCTGGTCGGTGATGGCGGTACCGCCAGCGCGATGGTGGCCGAACGCGGGCAGGTCTACCTGAGCGGGGTGCCGACGGCAGGCACTCTTGCGGTGAAATGGGACGACGCGGGCGTGAGCCGCCAGTGCGTACTGCATTTCCGGATAGCGGATGCACAGGACCGGAACCCGGTGAAAGAGGTGGCGGGACAATGTTTATGAATCATGAGGAACTGACGATGTCAGGGGTTTTTCGTCTTATTTGCGGGTTAATGCTGCTGGTAGCGAGCCTGTTTAGCCAGTACGTTCAGGCCGAAACCTGTCAGGGTAATACCGGACAAATGACCCTGAACTTTCAAAACATCAAATATCTGCCGACGCTGCGGGTCAATACTCAGATGAGCAGTATTATGCCGGTGAACGGTGGGGGGATTCGCTTTACCTGCGATCGGCAAGGGACGACATCGTCGTGGAAAAAAATCGTCTATCAGCAGTTGAATACCCAGGGTGGGCAGATAATTGACGGACATGCGGTGTTCAATTCGGCCTTGCCCGGGATCGGTTACTCACTCAGTTTCCAGTGCGACGGGGGGCCGATCCATTTCCTGGAGTCAGTGGGCAGTCGGTCGGTTACGGTTTGCGACAGCACAGAGAGCCCGTCGATGCTGACGCAACGGGAAGTGGAGGTGAAAGCGTGGGTGACCTTCTATAAAACCGCTGATATTCAACTGGTAAGTAATAACCATGCTTTCGCCAACACGCTGGCAAATGTCGGGAACCTGTCGATGACGTACCCGAATGCGGGGGGAAATGGCGATCAGGTCAGCAGGCCGGTGATTCTCGATCTTGCGGCGATGAACGTGGACATCGGCAGTCGCGGTAGCTGTAGCGTCACCCGCGCCAGTATTTTTGTCGATCTGGGCAAAGCGAACCGGAGCGATTTCAAAGGTCCGGGTACCTCTGGCGGTTCGGCAGTGCCGTTTAGCATCCCCGTGTATTGCGCTACGCCCACGGATATCCGTATTGGCTTCTTCGCGACCCCGGCGACGACCGGGGCGACGGATACGCTGGATATTACGCACTTTCCCGGTGGTGCGGACGGCGTCGGGATCCGGATCCGCTATGGCGATAATGGTGGTAACGGGCCGGTAAAGGGAACATCGGTGACGCTGAATGAGCCCGCAAATCTGCCAGTGGTACAGAAAGTTCCCGCTTCCAGCGCCGCAACGGCAGTGCCGGTCAATTTTATGGCACAGATGGTGCAGACAGGATCGACGGTCACCGCGGGACGGGCAAATGGCACTGCCACCTTTGTGCTGGAATATAACTAAGAAGCCATAAAAGCGTGCGGTAAGGGGTGAAAAATATTTACGTAGTGAATATAAAAACGTAGTTTCTTTATGGCTACCCAGGCGCCCGACGTGGGCAAGAACGGCAAGGAAGCAGGAGAACGGATGAAATTTATCGCCACCATTACCGGGCAACACATTGATTACGCTGATATTCGACCGGAGCATATTGTGATTGAAGATATCGCGGTCGCCCTTTCGCATCTCTGTCGCTTTGCCGGACATGTGCCTGAATTTTACAGTGTCGCCCAACACGGGGTTCTGTGCAGCCAGTTAACGCCACCTGAGTTCGCGCTTGAAGCGCTGCTGCACGATGCCGCTGAGGCCTATTGTCTGGATCTTCCCTCACCGTTAAAGCGCTTGCTTCCCGCGTACAAAGAGATTGAAGCACGGCTGGATAACGCCATTCGTCAGCGTTTCGATCTTCCTCTCACCCCGAGCAAGGTGATTAAACAGGTGGACCTGATGATGCTGGCAACCGAGCGGCGCGATCTCAATCTGGATCCCGGTAATGACTGGCCGATGCTGGCAGGGGTCTCGCCCACGACGCGGTTGACCGTCATCCCACTGATGCCACGAGAGGCGCGCGCGCTTTTTTTATCCCGCTTTCAGGAACTGACAACCGGTTAAAGATGGTATGCCGTCACGGTACGACGCGTGCCGGTCAGTGAATCGAACACCTCGACATCTGACGCCAGAATCGGCATGCCTGACGCGCGGAGTCGCTGAATATCGGCGGCAATACGCTGGATCCCCAGCCAGAACAGTCCATCCAGGGCGTTAACCTGCAAACCACTCTCCAGTGCCAGGCGAAGCCGTTCCTCGGGATGCTTTGTCTGACTGGCAACCTGCTGATAGGGCGCCGTGGTAATGGTTTCCTCATCCATACGGCGGATACGCGACGACAGACGATAGCGAAAGGCATCGGGGACGCGACTGAGATCGGCATTGATGCTGTAAACCTGGCCACGGCGTTTATCATTAATCAGCACATTTTTCTGGGTGAGGGCAAATTCTTTCCGCAGCTTGTCGATCAGTTGCGGAGTACGGGTGAGGAGCAAACGGAAGGGCAGTTCAAAGCTGGTTACGTAATCGACATTAAGCAGTGCAATACGCAGTCGTTCTTCAACACCGGCATTCTCTTGTTGGCACTCCGCCAGAACCTCTTTCCATTGGCTGGCAATGCGCGGCGACTCGTTGATTTCAGTGAAATGATATTTTTCAATCAGGTAATCGATACGCCTGGTCATTTTTTTCCATCCCATCCGCCCGTTCGCTAATGGCACAACATAACATAGAGAAAGAGACAGAATACAGAGACAAACGAATAATTGTCTACTTAAGAGTGTTTAAGAAATTTAATTAAAATGCACATTATCAATAAGTTATAAATGTCACACCAGTTAAGACTATTTAATTGTATTATTCGTAAGCTTATCAATATAATTTTTTACATGTCTCGCTAAAGCTGGATATAGAAGAACGGAAACGACCTGTGAGTTAAATTATTAATACGGAAATAAAGCGATGGCAATATATATTATAAGTAATGATAACTATTTGCAGGAGGGTATTGTCTTATTGGCAAAAGAGGCCAACTTGGAAATCGTGAAAGAAACCATGCCTCATTTACCTGTTGAAAGACTCACATTCGACGATACCGTGATTTTGCATCTTAATTTGTTCAACAAATGTTGTGCTAAAGAAATCTCCAGACTCAACAAAAAATGTAAGTTGCTGGTTATACTGGACTCAGAGCGGAGTGCATTGGTCCTGGATGCCGATGTGATTGTCAGCGCACAACAGTCTCTGCTATCGCTGATAATGATCATTACGCGTCTGGTCGGTATGGAAAAACGCCAGGCTATCAGGAATCATGTTCTCAATCGTGTTGAAAAAAGGATTATTTGTGAATCGCTGTTGGGTAAAGATATTAACCTGATTGCCGAATCATTGGCGCTACCGCCGAAACGGGTATACACCTATCGCAACCTTGCGTGTAAGAAATTAGGTGGGCACCGGGTTCACGATCTACTGCTGATCAAAGAGAATTTACTCGAAGAGAGTATGTTTCTTTAAAACGCGTCAGCCCTGTTGAGCACAGAGCTGACGGTTTTCTCCCGTTTATCGGGCGCAATAGAGCAGGGGACGTTTCCCGATGGTGAACAGGAACCCGTGAACGCCCTGATTGAGAATGGAGTAACTCACATCTTTATCGGGGTAGACGTAAAAATCAGGCAGAATATCGGCTAACAGATCATCCGGCAACGTTTCGATAATTTCGAACTTGTTGATTCTGCTTGAGTGTAAGTGATACGAATCCTGATTTTCTGTCCAGTTATAGGCCACATCTCGTCTGATGCGCCCTTTCAGTTTGTTATCTTCAATATAGGTTCCGCTGACGGCCACGATGCCGTTCTGGTTTTTCAGCGAATACATGTAGTTCAGCGTGATATTTGCGCGGGCGTTTTTATGAAACACCACCAGCGACATCGAACATTCCTGTTTATCGTAATGTTTTGACATTAAAAAATTGTATAACGCGCTGATGAGCACACCCGCGAGTAAAAATATGGCACTCATCGTTATGACTGTTCTTTTACTCACTTCCTACTCCACGAAAAGAGAGTGTAATACAACCTGGAATGGCTGATTTCAGGTAGTTCTGGCGGCAGACAAGAACCGCTAAGCCTGGCGACGTTTGTGATAGCGGGAAGTACACCCAGGGGTACTTTTCGCAATCGAGTCCAGAACCAAGAATCAGCGCCTTAAAGTGTGCAAAGCTGTTTTTGTTATCGTGGCTGTCATCTTTGGTATAGAAACGACAGCCTTTGTCTTGCTCGACGAAGGTGTAATCAGCGAAGAATGGCTTCGTATCGCTAAAGTGCCAGAAATAGTTCATGCCGATAGCGCCAATAAAAAATGCCGCTACCATGGCGAGAATGCCAACGAAGAGCGGCAATCTGCTGCTCTTACTTACCGTCATCTCACGGGCAGGAGGGGCGATTTCTTCTGGCGTAAGCGCGGGATCCGCCTCAGTGCGGTACTCCACATCCAGTTCATCTTCACCCTGCAGAGAATCAGGGGCCACTTCAGCCTCCTGAACCGCAGCAACGCGAGTAATTTTAACGCTTTTGTCGATTTGGAAACCTTTGCGCGGGACTGTGGCGACGAGGATCCGGTCAGTCTCGCCAACGGCGCGTAAGCCTCGACGGACAATAGAAATATTTTGGTAAAGGGTGTTGGCAGGCACCAGCATGCCTTCATCTTCCCATACCTTTTTAAAAAATTCCTGCTGAGTGACGACGTCCGGTGAAGCGTCAAGCAGCAAAAGCAGACAACGACTGGCAGGCGTTGTCAAAACCACGTTAATTTCTGGGTTAGTGACAGAAATTAACTTTTTACTGTCTGGTCTGAATTCAATATTATCGTTAATAATCCAGTACATATGGGTTCACGGTGTTCGAAAGTTATAAACAGTAGAGACTTAATTGTAGAAAATTCTGAACATACTATTACGTATAGTATAAATGAGTTCAGTAAGTCGTTTAATTTATGAAACTAATGTTTTTGTTCTGAAGTTTCACATAAGTGCATATAAAACAAAGCAATTTATTAACAAGGTCGGTGGATTCTGCCGCAATGAATAATCAGCTACTGTAATCATTTAAACATCCCAATGCCGCATTCCGGAGAAATTATGGCCTGATTATCAACAAAGTGGCGTTGAAATCTGTTTCAACGTCGTGATTTAAGATTCGGTATCAGACAGGTATACTTTTCTGTAACTCACTATTTTTAATGAGTATTCTTGAATAAAAACAGATTTTTTTAATGAGTCATTTGAAAGATTTATTATGCCGACCTGATGTTAAATAGTCAATTAGAGCGAATAACCTTAAATATCATTAAATGCATAATATAAAATCTTAAATGCCACTATAATTGGTTTTTTATGCTTAAACATAAGGAACAGATGAGTATTTACTCATCTAACATTAAAGTGGTGGCGGGTGATATTCACGCGCTATGCTTAAGGGATAAACAAAAAATGAGGCAATGTCATGGATAAGCAACTTGAGGATGCGGGTTATCGCGTCTATACCGGTGAGAAAATCGATGTCTACTTCAATACAGCAATTTGTCAGCACTCTGGGAATTGTGTACGCGGTAGCGCCAGACTTTTCAATCTGAAACGTAAGCCGTGGATTATGCCTGATGAAGTGGATGTCTCAACGGTGATCAACGTTATCGATACTTGCCCAAGCGGGGCGCTACAATATCGTCGTAAATAAGCGAGGGGAAAATGGAAATACTGGAAGGTCACAATAAATTCTATGTCAATAATGATCAGGGGAATCAGGTCGCTGAAATTGTTTTTGTTCCAACCGGTGAGCATTTAAGCATTATTGAGCATACCGATGTCGATGCCAGCCTGAAAGGTCAGGGGGTGGGAAAACAGCTGGTGGCGAAAGTCGTGGAGAAAATGCGCCGCGAAAAACGCAAAGTTATTCCTCTTTGCCCGTTTGCCAAACACGAGTTTGATAAAACTCGCGAGTATGACGATATTCGGGCCTGAAATATGCCGGGCAAGGTGCGTAAGCCGTCCGCTACGGGAGACGCGAGACGGCTTTATTGTAATGCCACATGGTACCCTGGTCGTTAATGATGTCATAGCGGACCGATGAACATGGTGCTCCTTGTCCCTGTAGCGGGACCGATACCGTCGTCAGCGGCGCAATCATGATGCCGCTTGCACTGCCGGACTCACAGCTTATTCCGGCCAGCGTGATATGCCACGGGGTGGGGTTGGTTAACTGCAACTGATTTTGCGCCCCGGCGTATATCACGTGCAACTTCTCCGCATCGCTTTCCTTAAGCGCACCGACGCCTTTCGGGCGAATGAACACCTTCATACGGATGCGTAACGGCAGAACCACTTTCTGCGCCACCTGGGCGTCGGTCTGCGTCATGGGCGGGATCTGATACACGTTCAGCCAGTAAAGCGCTTCGCGATCGCGCGGCAGTACCGAGGTGTCGGTCAGTTGCAGCGTAATGCTGCGCAGTTCGCCGGGCTGCATTTTAAATACCGGCGGTAGTACGATGACGGGCGTCGTCTCCTCATTGGGCTGGCTCGAGGGATTACCCGTATCGGTCCAGACCTGAACCAGGGCTGGCTGCTGCGGGGAATTGATCAGCGCCAGCGAAGCGCTTTTGTCACCAGCATTAAAAATTACCCGGGTCACTTCGCTATTCACCACCGCATGAGCGGAGAACGGCAGAACGTTCAACAGCAACGCGCTACTGAAAACTAACCACCACCTGAAGTTGTGCATAAACCGATCCTGCTGTTATGGCTTCGCCTGGAATGGCTTCCAGCGAGGCGGTGAATTCCCCGTTATACAATTCGGTCGAACCGCTTGTTGAAGTTTTACTGGTTAAATCGGCATAGCCGTACCATCCTCCAGCGTTGCCCGTGGCGGTTGACGTCAGATTTGGCAGCAGGTTGATAGCGCTACCGCCCAGTTTTTCGCTGTAGATGCGAATGCCCACGCCGGACGCCACGCCGCTGACGCCATAGTGGTTATCGAGCAGCCAGGTCCAGGCTCCCGATCCGGTCTTAAGCCCTAACTGATTTGCCGCATTCGCCGCCGTCTGATTATTCACCAGAAAACCCATCGCCACGTTCGCTTTGCTGGTTGTCGAGACCGCGGTGCCGGAAATCGCGCCGGTTTCGCATTCGACGGTAATATTAAACGGGGTCTGCGCTGTGCCGCCGCCGCTCAGCTCACCGACGCTGATCGGCGGCAGACGAACAATAGCGGGATAGTCATCGATTCGACAGGCGGCGCCGCGCACAAAGTAACTCTGGCTGGTGAGCGTCCAGCCGCCAGGCCACTGCATGGCGCCCCAGCCGTCGTAGTTGGTTCTGCTGTCAGCACCGTCAAACAGCCCGGAGCTCATGCCGCCGCCGTGGAAGGCGATATAGCCAGCCGGCCCGGCGTAGGTATAACCATAGCGGTTTGAACCGTTCACCCCTTTTGATGCGTCATCAACCCGAAACAGCTCAACGAAAACATCGCTGAAGGCGCTGCCCGGGATGTAAATGTAGGTCCCGTCATTGAACATCTCGCTTTCAGGGATGAGGCGTGTTTGCCAGTAGCGCGAATAGTATTGCCCGGTTTTCAGGTTCGTCAGTCTGAGCGCCACGTTTTTGACGTAGGTGTAGTAAGCGCCTTCAATCCCGGCAACCGCTTCTCTGCCGCCCCAGGCATCATCGCCGTTGGTGGCGTAATACTCATACACCTTGCCGATTTCGGCGACGTCGCAGCGAAAATAGATCTGATTGGCGTTGACGCCCTGGGTGCGACCATTAGGCACAAAGCTGGCCGTCGAACTGGCGAGCAGTGTGCCTTCCGTTTGAAATCCGGTGCCGCTGCTTAAGGTGATAACGCCAGGCAACCCCAGTTTGCCTTTTACTTCGCTATCGCCAACGCCTCCCCAGCTGGCGCCGATGTAACCGGCATCTTTCGCTGTCTGAGACAGATCGTTGGCAGAGGTTACCCTTTTACAGGCAGACCATGCCGGCTGTGCCAGTACGACGCCAACTAACAGCAGCGGGAAAAAAGAGGATAATTTCATCAGCCATCACTCCTGGCGACAAGGTAGCGTAAGTTGGTACAGCGGCGCGTCGCGCGTCGTTGGCAATTGATACCAGACCTGGCACTGCTGGGCGGCGGTTTTACCCCACTTAACGAACAGCACGCCGGACTGAGCGGCGAGTCGGGCGTAGATTTGCCCACCCTGGCCCATGATGCCCACGGCTTCGCCATTGCTGTCCGTGACGTCCGCGCCCATCGGTGGCTGGCTGCTATCGGGCAGAGTGGTGTTAATCAACGTTGCTTTCCCGTGAGTGGTCTTGAACGTTACGCGAGAAATTGCGCCCGCATAGGGGACCAGCCGCTTGCTGCCGCCCTGAAGTTCGACGTCATCGGCCATATTCTGGCTGTCGAGACTAATGGTGTTATAGCGGTAGGGCGTTAATGACGGGAGGATCGCGTAGCCGAAACGGTCCACCGTCGCGCCCTGTCCATTACGAATCTTGGCTCCGCGTGCACCGGGAGCCTCCACCAGTGCGAAGGTGTCGCTGGTATACGGACCGGCGGTAATCCCACCGCGATGGGCGACCAGCGTACCGGACATCCCCAGTCCATACTGCTGATAACTGTCGCCCCGGGAGGCATAAGCGCGGAAGGCGCCGACGGAGGTGCGATGTTCAATATTTCCGCCCCAGGTCGAGCTGTCGCCACTGTCGTTGTTGTGCTCAATGCCGCTGTAGAGCGCCCACGAGGTAGAACTCTTTTCACCCGTCGTCCCGCTCATCCCAACCGTGGCCGTCCGGCTGTCGCGACTGCGGTTCATGTCGAGGTTGATTTGCGAGCGGCTGGAACCAAAGTCGAATGGAATCGAAATCCCCAGCGATACGGTGTTTTCCGTGTATTTTCGCTGGTTTTCGTTATCAAAATCGCGATCGTTGACGCTGCTGAAGTAGCGGCTGGAGTAGGTACTCCGCTGGCGTGCGGCGCTGATATTGAAGCTGATGTCACGCCAGCTATTACTGTAACCGAGTTGCAACTGGGTGATGCGTGAGGCGTTGTTATAGTAATCCGAGGTGCTGCCGGTAAAGCTCAGCATGCCCCAGTCACCCATCGGCTGGCTGACGGTCGCCGAGAAGTTGTTCCGCTGATTGAGCGTATCAGAGTAGTAGAGGGTGCCGTTTTTCTCCTGGCGACGTACGCCGAGTACGTCCTGCAGATCGCGATAGCCGCTGGTGGAATAGCGATAGGCCGCGAGGACCAGGTTGGTGCCGGTGGTGAAGGTTTTACTGTAGCTTGCCTCGACGCGCCAGCCTTGTTGTTTTTCGTTATTTTCTACATGAGCGCTGGAAAAAACCGTGTTCAAACCGAATGCGCCGACGGAGGTTGCCAGCACGCCGCCGGCGAGGAAGGCCTGATAATTATCTGCCAGTCGTGAACCCATGTTGGCCGTCAGCACGTTGCTCATCCCGCGCTGCAGTACACCTTCAATAAACTTATTTTCTACGCTGTAGTACTGACGAACGTAGCCCATCGCCAGTTCGTAATTCCAGTTACCGGGACGAATCGAGTCCGGTACGGCGGAATAGGGGACGGTGAAGCGCGAAACTTGTCCGTTTGCTTCAACGACATCCACCGTCAGATCGCCCTGGCCGCGGGTGTTGTACAGATCGTTAATCACGAAGGCGCCGGGCGCGACGGTAGTTTCGTAAATCACTTTTCCCTGCTGGCGTACAACCACACGGGCCGTCGTGGTGGCGACGCCGCGCACTTCCGGGGCATAGCCTCGTTTACCCTGTGGCCACATGCGTTGGTCAGTGCTGAGCTTGACGCCATTGAATGAGAGATTGCCAAACAGACTGCTGTTGGTGTAGTTGTCGCCGAAGGCCATGATGCTGTCCAGTTGCGGCAAAGGCCGTTGTACCGAGGTGGCAACCGCATTGTATTTGTAGTGTCTTCCCGTCTGATTGTCATCGGCGTAGCGCAGGTTGCCCTGATGGCGAATCTGCCACAGGCCAAGGTTGAAGCCAGCATTGATATTGCTCCACAGATAGTCATAGCGCAGATGGCTGTCTGTGTTTTCGGTGTGGTAAAAGTTGGTATTGTGGCGCAGAAACAGCGCGGTTTCCCCGGCGTCCCATTCGGAGACCGGGATGAATCCTCGTGGCGAATGTAACAGCCCCGCCTGGGGAACCACCATGTTCAGGCGCAGCGAGCTTAAATCCACCTCCCAGCTGATTTTCGGGCCCAGAGCGTCGATCGGCAGACAGATGTTAGGGGTTACATTTTGCGTCGTACGTATGGCGCTGAGGGCAATCAGTTCCGGTGACAGGCAGGGTTGCACATCAGTTTTGTCGCCTTCGGGTTTGACCAGGGCGATCGATGCCTGGCGACGAATCAACTGGTTGTTAAGATATACGTCGAGCACATAGTCGCCTGTCGGAAGGGCGTTGTCCCGCTGATTAAAACGATCCAGATCCAGTGACTTACCAAAATCAGAACCCTGCAAAAGCGCCGGGTCAAAGTAGTATTCCGCACACGCCGTCGCCGGAACTAACGCCAGGCCGATCAGGGGCGCGACGACGGTGTTACAGCGGATAGTCGGCACTGATGCGTGCTCCCTGATCGTTGATCAAGGTAATGCGTACGCGCTGCGCGTCAGCGGTTCGCGGAAAGTGAAACGTTTCGCTGGCAAAAGGCGAGATCATGTCATTTTTAGGGTGCTGGATTTGCGACGACCCGCCAGGTTGCAGGGCCGCGACCGTAACGAAATAAGGCTGATTGTTCTTAATACTTATCGCCAGTTCTTTATTTCCGTTAATCCGTTTGACCTGCAGATTCTCCAGCATTTTTTGCGGATCGCCGACCAGTCCTGCCGGGCGATAAAAAAGTTTGACCCGATTGCGCAACATAATCAGCAGGCTATTTTGTTTTTCGGTTTGGCTCGCTGATTGTCCGGCATTGGCGGGAGGAATTTGCATGAAATTAAAATAGACCAGTGACTCCCGGTCCTGTGGTAATTTTTTCCCGTGAGTGTAAACAATACGAATGATTTGTCCTTCGCCTGGTTGAATGCGAAATGCCGGAGGCGTGGCAATAAACGGAACCTGCGCAGACTTTTCCGGGCCATCGGCCATATTACCGTTATCGAACCAGCTCTGGACAACATAAGGAATGGCATCTTTATTTTTTAGATGCACATCAGTCGATTTCGCCGCACCATCATAAATGATACGCGTTCCGGTCATCGTAATACTGGCATTGGCATGGCTACAGCATGCGACTAAAAAAAGAAACAGGCAGCCTGAAATAAGCGTGCGATGACGATGAGAGGTTCGCATAGTATTTTCCCTGAATGTGGATGGCGGGAGTACATTCCCGCCAGAACGACGTTTACTGATAAGAAACGGCGTATTGCAGTGAAGCCAGTACTGTACCGGTCGTGGCCGCGCCGGCGCTGTAATACTGGGCTTTATAGGTCGCGCTCGCTGAGGTCTGGTTAGCCGCGAGAGAGAGGTCGCCGGTGCCGGTAAAGGCGCTGCGGAAATCAATTTCGGCATCACTGGTATCGAGAATTTGGATCTCTACATTCGTCGCAGAACCTGTGCTGCCAAGGTTTCCGGTAGCAGAACTGATGTTGTTACCCACGAAGACCGTCGAGATCTGCACGCCAGAAGACGAGCCGGTACAGTTGCTCACACCGACATCAAATGTCGTTGCGCCAGCCACCTGATTGGCATTCAGTTCGGTAGCCGTCACGGTCGGCAGTAATACCACCGGAGAAGCATCAGAGCCGTTTACCGATATTGAACAGGTCTCATCACTCACTTCGCCCATAAACGTAATGGTATTGTCAGAGGCCAGTGCATTCGTGGAAAAAAGCGCAGAAGCCATCAGCGCCGAAAGGAAGGCACGATTTAAGGTCATAATATAAAACTCCATTTTTTATCAGTCGTGTTGATTTACCCTGTGAGTCAGGGTTCTTCCATGCGCAGGGACATTTATCGTGATGGCTCTGTGCGGGAATGAAGACAAAATAAAATTATTGGTAATTTTCTTAAAGGTGAGTTTTTTTGCGCTGAGAATATCTTCAACACCATGATTTTATTCTCGTGGCGAGATTCATTTCACCCGAATGAATAAATTAATTTGTCTGTGAGGATATTAGCCGGAAAATTCCTGGAGAGGAAAATCGTTTAAAACGAACAGATGGAATACTCGTGATAGGTTGGATCTATTGAAATCTGGAAATAGATCGGTTGTAACTTCTTTAGGAATTTTAGATTATTAGATGATTAATATTGAAGTGTTGAGCCGGACGTAAAACGTATTACGACTTAATTGATTGCCAGGTTAAGATAATTCACATTTAATGCATAAGGAAAAATGAATGATTAACCGTGCTAACCATTTTTATGATGCTATGCCGGGATAAGAATTTTATGTGATTACCTGTCTTCTTTTGGAAGCTAAGTAAGATGGGTTCCAATAATTGCGGGTTGTTTGACATCAAAAAATGGGAAAAAAATTTTTGCTCTGTAATTGATATTGAGATGCTTTCCTCATTTTCATCGCAATAAACAGGAAGAGCTAGCCCTGAAAATGGTCACTGACAATGGATTTTCAGCCCAACGTGGTGTGCATTATGGTGATGCAAGGAAATATTTATCGAGCAAATAGTTGCAACTCGCAACTAAATGGATGGTTTTTTGGAAAGGGAAGTGAGCACAGCGGCAGGCGCTGTGCGTCAGAAATATGTGTTCAGGAGGTGTGAACAATCCCCATGTAGCCATGAATTCCCATATACAGACCGACCAGACCGATCAGCAGGCTGGAAAAATAAGGCGCTTTTCTTGCCAGTGCATTGAATCCACTCCAGCGTTTAGCGACCTGATGGACGCTGACTGCTGCGCCCACGCCGACGGCCACCAGCGTAATCGCCAGCCCCAGGCTAAAGCCGAGCACCATTGTTGCGCCGAGCGTGAAGGCCTTTAACTGGATACAAATCAGCAGTACGGTAATCGCGGCTGGACAGGGGATCAGTCCGCCGGTCAGACCGAACAATAAGATTTGCCCATTGGTCACCTCTTTGTCGTGAAAGCGGCGTTGAATATCGCTGGCATGCGCGCGTTCATGGGCATCCTGATATGCTTTCGACCCCTCAGTCAGTCCCGCCAGATCGCAGTGGTCATGATGATGGTCGTGATCGTGGTGTTCGTGGTGTTCGTGGTGGTCATGATGATCGTGATGCGCATGATCATGGTGGTCATGGTGGTGATCATGCTGCGTGGCGGTGAGCCAGTTTCGCTCACCCTGCCATGTCCGCCAGAACATCCAGGTTGCGGTGCCCAGAATAATAAACGCGGAAATCAGTTGCAGCCAGGGCTCCACAGATTCTGCGGTAAACGCCCGACTGATGTACATGCCACCGAGGGCGATCAGCCAGACCACGGCGGTATGGGAGAGCGTTGCCGCCAGTCCCAGCATCACCGCCTGCTTAATGGTTCCTTTAATGGCGATGATAAATGCTGCCATCATCGTTTTCGAGTGACCGGGTTCCAGTCCATGCAGCACGCCGAGAAGAATCGCGCTGGGAATGAAAAACCACGCGTTACCTTGCTGAAGAAGTGTTGAAAATTCACCCATGATAATGATTCTTAGTTGCTTGTCTTTGTCCGATTCTACTCCCCCCCAGTACTAAATACTACCCCCCAGTAGATACGTAATGCTATAATTCACCACGTTTTATGTTAAGGAGGTGTTGCGGTGTCACACACAATCCGGGATAAACAGAAGCTTAAAGCCCGAACCAGCAAAATTCAGGGGCAGGTGGTTGCGCTGAAAAAAATGCTCGATGAACCCCATGAGTGCGCCGCTGTGTTGCAACAGATCGCCGCAATACGCGGAGCCGTGAATGGTTTAATGCGAGAAGTGATTAAAGGGCATCTGACCGAGCATATCGTCCATCAGAGTGATGAAGAGAAGCGGGAAGAAGATCTGGACGTGGTACTGAAAGTTCTGGACTCCTATATAAAATAGTCGGGAACGCTGTCCCGACTCGGTGTCTTAGCAATACACGACCGCCTGATTCCGTTGGGCAATATAGCGCTCAACGTGCTTATAGCCACTGATCGATTCCAGTGCATGCAGCAGGCAGCAAACCGCCCGGGCATTCGTCCGATCGGCTTCGTCTTCACTATGACTTTGCAACGCCTCTTCACACAACCTGCGAACAGCAGGCGGGAAGGCGAGTTTTTGCAGAGAGCACTCCAGCTCACCGAAAGCTATCTCAGCACGGGCCGTAAACAGTGATAACAGTACTGCACTCAGCGCGCGCGTTTCTTCTTCGTAGTATCCCACTTTATAATCCTTGTCCATTTCGTTCCCTGTTGTCGGACTCATCTGCGTCTTTGCAAATGCACTGCTGTACCATCCATCTCTTTGAGCAACAGCGGATAAGACGACTTATCGCCAGAAACCGCATGAGAGTGAATAAACAACGAATTGATTCGTCCACCCATTCTTTTTTCAATTCGTTGCTTGTAGGCGTAGATGCTGCGGATATCCATGTTCAACAGTTGAGCGATCTGGTGCGGATTACTGCCTGCAACCATGTGGCCCAGAATGGTGAACTCCATCTGCGTCAACGTATTCCCCTTGGTGAACGACAAATGCCGTCCGATAAACACCTGCCTGATCTTCTCATTGGCGACATCCAGTCCGTCATCATGGTAAATGATAGCGGAAACAGCAGGATGATTTTTGCGCCAGTAGTTGGCGAGCGACTGCATGTTGCGATCGCTGATCAAAATAATGCCCATGCGGGTACTTGCGAGATATTCTATCCACTCTTTATCCAAAAACAGGCGTAAAAAGCTAATAGAGAAATCCACAAAAATATAACCACTAAGTCTGGCGTTGTGATTGTGATTTAAAATACCTTCAATGACCCCTTTATTAAAATAAATGCTTTCTTCTGGCCACATGCAAAAACAGGCATTGGCGCAATACTGTAAGCGGGGTGATTTTTCGGGCATTATTTTACAATGCAAGGTACAACTGCTGCATGTCAAATTCTTTAATTTAACGTCCAGCCCCATATTGAGAGCCTCCCTATCCGTAGATGATTTCATAATTTCATCCGTTTTAAAACATGTCAATACTCTACAAAATGCAACTTTGATAGAGAGGAAATCCGAAATTTTATTTATTGCTATTATTCTTAATCACGAATTTTTTAAGGGGTTTACCTCTGTATCAATTCAGGTTTCTGGCGGGGTCATTGTTCCGTTGAGGAAGCATGAAAAAAAGCCTCCAGGAATTTTGTAACAACCACCAGGAAAATCTATATTGCAAAAATGTTTAAGTTTTATCGCTAAATGGCATTAATGGCAAAAAGTTGATCTTATGTTAAATTCTCTGAAAAAATTGTAACAATGCTATTGTCTTTTATTAAGTAATGCTATTTATCTGTTTGTCCGCTTTTTAAACGTGAAACTATAATAATGAGTGCTGAGTGATAACGCACCTAAAATGGTCTTAATTAAGAACACCTGATCTTTTTCAGATTGAAGTGTATTGATTTATAAGAATTTTTGTTTGTAGGTTATGAGCGTCCAAACATATCTATTATATATTTAGTGATCTCTGTATAAGATTTTTGTAGCATGACATTCATCATGTAAATGCGAGAACGCACACAGTGTTTGAGAAGTACACACACACTACAGTATACACAATTAATAACCTGGTTGACTTTCACCCGGGTGACAGAAGTCTGACGAATAAAAATACGCAAAAAACTGTCATTCTTCAAAACCCTGCGAGTTTCATCCTTTTATATCTCCTTACAAATTGTGGGGTTGTTATTCCGCAAGCCCAGCTCGTAAAGATTGGTTGGGGTGATAAAAACACTATTACCTCTGTCAATACGTTATATCAGACGGTGCTCATGCTCAGAAATGCATTATCGGAGGTTGGGTTGCCGCGCGACCTGATTAGAACCGTCGCCCGGCGGGGTATGATGATCACCGCAGAGATTCAACGTACGGAGACGGAATCGGTTGATAATGTGGAAGAGAGCGAGAGCACGGGGGAGCCTGTATGGCCTGCTCTGACAGCGGTAGCGCTTAAATTACGGCCTTCAAGAACAACACTAAAGATGGGGGCTATTTTACTGTCGGCATTGCTGATCGGTGTCAGCGTTTCTTTTGGCTTTTTATATCCGACGGCCGAATCGCTGTTCTCTTCCTATGCCATTGTTGACTCTGTCTCCTTTTCATCCTGTACCCTGTTAATGAAAAGCAAAAGTACCTTTAATACTCGCTATACGGTATTCCTGACGAGACACCCGGATATCTGTCAGAATCATAACTATGTCTATCTCTCAGGAATGAGCAGCGCGAAAAATATTGCGGCAATTGCTTGTCAGTTGGATATAAGGGAACATCCTCTAACAAAATGTACGACCTGGTATTCAATTAATGATAAAAACTAAAATAGTTATCTTCATTGTATTAGTGGTAATAGTAACCCTGGCCGGTGTGGGGTTCTGGTATGCACATAAAAGCAAAAATAATATTGATTGCGAGGGGCGTGTGGTATGGGAAATTAATAATGAGGAGTTTCGGGGGGATGTAGCCTATCAAATGCAAAATAATCAGGGGATCGTCACCATTACCGGTGATTTGCATACGCCGCAAAATAAAAAGTTTAAAATTAGCCGGATTGTGTATTTCACCTATTATAAGGTTCGTGACAACTATATTATCAGCACCAATAACCTCGTGCGGTTTCCGAGCGACAATTTAGAGGTGAACAAAGGATACCGTTCGTTGCCTGCGCTTTATCTCACTGAGCGCGCTTCTTTCTCGCTATCGATTAAACGCTATCGGGAAGGGTGGGCCTTTACGACGGTTGGCGCCCCTTCGTTATTATGCCGTAGTAGTGAGTAAACGGCCCGGACGAGCCGTTTACGCCAGTATTAGCCAAGGAACATCACGGACACGCACAGCAGGCCGACAATCAGGGTGACCAGATTGCCGAACGAGCGGTGCGGTTTTAACGCCGGGATCAGGTATGTCGACAGGGTCGGCATAATGAACAAAATCATGGCAATGAGCGGCCCGCTGATGGCGTAAATCATCGAGATCGCATTCGGATTGATGCAGCAGATAATAAAGGTGATGGTCGATACCATCATGATCGACAGGGCGCGGTTAAAGGCCCGGCTTTTCTTCACCCCAACCTGTTGCAGACCAGTTTTGACCACCTCGGTTGCCCCTTCGATGACGCCAAAGTAGGTGCCGAGAAAGGATTTCGACATCGCCACCACGGCGACGATGATACCTGAAATCGAGAGCCACGCCGGGGCGGCAGGCATCATGGATAAGGCCGAAAGAATGGTGACACCTTCATTTTTAGCGGCTTCGATGTACGATGGCGGAATCGACAGCAGGCAGCTAAAGACGAAGAACAGCACGCTTAAGCAGATGATAAGATACGCTACCTTCATGATTTTTTTGCATTTACCCATGGCCAGCTCACCATATTTCTCACGTCTGTCGATGGCAAACGTAGAGATAATAGGCGTATGGCTAAAAGCAAAAACCATCACCGGAATTGATATCCATACCTGATGCAGCGTGTGCTGATCGAACGCCATTTGTCCGGTAAGCAAAGAGGGTTGCCAACTGCCGGTCAGATATAGCGAGAGAAACAGGAAGTAAGCGATCAGCGGGAACACCAAAAAGCCCATCACTCGTATGGTCGCATGGCGGCCCATCAGGAAAATCAGGTTCAGGATCAATACCACGCCAAGGCTGACTCCCATGCGGATGCCGAGGCTAATCTCAAGATAGCGGGCGAGCTGTTCTGTCAGGGAGTTGGTAATGGCGACGGCATAAATCAGAACCACCACGAAAAAGGCAATAAAGTACAGCGTGGTAATCAGGCTGCCGATCTTCTTACCGTAATAGTGCGTCACTGCACCGGTGATCCCTTCTCCCGCAGAGGTTTTCGACGAGAGAATGAACTGACATAACGCTTTATGCGGCCAGTATGTGAGAGGCCAGGCGACCAGAGCGGTGACAAACAGGACAATCGCGCCCGCGGAGCCAAGCTGGATGGGGAGAAACAGGGTTCCTGCGCCCACGGCAGTTCCATATAACGCAAAGCTCCAGAGCGTCTCTTCTTTTGACCAAATTTTCGACATTTCTTGAACGTATCAACTATAAAATAAACAAAAAGAAGCGCAATTTACCATAAATGAGCGGGTGGGCGTGAGGACTGAACGGGAGAAGGGGGGCAACAGGTCTTGCCGGAACCGCGTGGATTCCGGCAAAAGTGTGAGTTATCAAGCAGTCACGTGCGGTTCGCGACGCCTCACAAAGCGTACGCGCAACGTGTCATAAGCCCAGTTATAGAACATGGTGTAGGGCAGGAAGAACAGGAAGAAGCCGATCTCCAGCGTAAAGGCCTGTATCAGGCTAACGTTCAGCACATACGCCACGATACTCACGCCGATGACGATAAAGCCGCTTTCAAACCCCAGCGCGTGAAACGCACGCACTTTCGCCGTTCGTGTCACCAGATGTGAAGGCCAGAAACGGTCAAACAGCGCGTTGTAGATGATGTTCCAGATCATCGCCGTGGTCGCCAGCAGGATCGTCAGTCCGCCCATTTCCAGCACCGATCGTTGCATCAACCAGGCCGTGGTGGGAGCCAGGATCGCCGTAGCGATCCCTTCAAAACAGACGGCGTGAAAGACACGCTCCAGTAATGAACGACGTTGAACTGCATTGTGTTGCATAACTTACCTTTCTTGAAAACGCCCGGATAACGGAATAGGGGGAATTTTATCGTTTTATGTGATATCTAAAAGATAGTATCCATCGATAAAGTAGATAGTTCATGCGTTACTCACCTGAAGCCTTAACCGCATTTGTCGAGACCGTTTCCTGTGGCTCTTTCTCGGCGGCGGCACGCAGACTGCGGAAAAGTCAGTCCACCATTAGCACGGCGATCGCTCACCTTGAAGCCGATCTTGGCGTTTCGCTTTTTGACCGCTCTTCGCGTCAGCCGGTGCTAACGGAAGAAGGCAAGAAAGTACTTGGTTACGTTCAGGCGATTCTGTCGGCCAGCGAACGTCTCGATGAGGTGGCGCTTTCGCTGGCTGGCGAAACCGAAGCGCGTCTGACGTTTGTGCTCTCCGACACGTTACACCCCGACGTGCTGGAGGAACTGATGGTGCAGTTTGATCGCCAGTTTCCACATACCGAATTTGAATGTCTGATTGGTGAGGATGTGGACGTTATCGATCTGCTGCAAAAAGAGCGGGCGCAGGTTGGTTTGATTGAAGCCAGAGACCACTATCCCACCGATATCGGTGCGACGCGCTTGCCGATGCAAACGTGGATGGGACTTTACGTTGCCGCGTCCCATCCGCTGGCGAAAGAGAAGAAACTGCAATGGGATCAACTGCATACCTGGCGTGAATTGCGCCTTAACACCTATATCGACCATGGTGCCCAGCTTGCCCGCGGCCCGGTCTGGTCTGCGCCGAACTATTTGTTGTTGTTGAGTATGGCGGTACAGGGGTTTGGCTGGTGCGCGCTTCCGTGTGCACTGGTGGAGGAGTTCGCGGCGGAAAAACCGCTGGTGCAACTGGCTGTCCCGGGATGGCCGAAAGCGATCGCCATCGATCTGCTCTGGAACAAAAAATCCCCGCCCGGTGTGGCAGGGAGTTGGCTGAGATACCATTTACAGCAAGGCAGTGTCCCGGGCTGAGAGGCGTGATAACGATTTCCTTTGTGATAAAACTCACCTTTCTTAAACAATCAGGATAACTATTTTTAACAATCCTCTACTATTGCGGTGTTATTTTGCGCTGAGGTCGTAATGAAAGAGGTGGTGATCGTCGGGGCGTTGCGTACGCCAATTGGTTGTTTTCAGGGGACGCTGGCGCGTCATTCTGCCGTTGAACTGGGCAGTATGGTGGTCAAAGCGTTGATTGAAGGCAGCGGCGTGAATGCGCATGCCGTTGATGAAGTGATCCTCGGACAGGTGTTGACGGCGGGGGCGGGACAAAACCCGGCGCGTCAGTCAGCGATCAAAGGGGGATTACCGAACACGGTTTCTGCTATCACCATTAACGACGTCTGCGGCTCGGGGCTGAAAGCGCTGCATCTTGCCACGCAGGCGATCCAGTGCGGTGAAGCGGATATTGTGATTGCCGGTGGGCAAGAGAACATGAGCCGTGCGCCACATGTACTCACCGACAGCCGAACCGGCGCGCAACTGGGCAACAGCCAGCTCGTCGACAGCCTGGTACACGACGGCCTGTGGGATGCCTTCAATGATTATCATATGGGTGTGACCGCAGAGAATCTGGCGCGTGAATATGGCATCAGCCGGGAACTGCAGGATGCGTATGCGCTCAGTTCACAGCAAAAGGCACGCGCGGCCATCGATGCTGGTCGCTTTAAAGCGGAAATCGTCCCGGTCACCACCCAGCGTAATGGGCAAACCGTGATCATTGATACCGATGAGCAGCCGCGTACGGATGCCAGCGCAGAAGGCCTGGCGCGTCTGGATCCGGCGTTTGAACTGCAGGGGGCGGTAACCGCCGGCAATGCCTCTTCTATAAATGATGGCGCGGCAGCGGTAATGATGATGAGCGAGTCCAAAGCGCTGGAGTTGAACCTGCCTGTGCTGGCGCGCATCCGCGCCTTTGCCAGCGTCGGCGTGGATCCTGCGTTGATGGGGATCGCCCCTGTGTATGCCACTCGCCGTTGTCTGGAGCGGGTCGGCTGGCAACTGGCCGATGTGGATCTCATTGAAGCAAATGAGGCGTTTGCCGCCCAGGCGCTTTCGGTTGGCAAAATGCTGGAATGGGACGAGCGACGGGTGAACGTCAACGGCGGCGCGATTGCCCTTGGTCACCCGATTGGCGCTTCCGGCTGTCGTATTCTGGTTTCTCTGGTTCACGAAATGGTCAAACGTAATGCCCGCAAAGGTCTGGCAACGCTGTGCATTGGCGGCGGGCAAGGCGTGGCGTTAGCCATTGAGCGCGATTAACGCCTCTTTTTCTCTCCTCTTCACTCCCCCCGTTATGCCGCACGATAATCGTGGCGGCATGGCTGCGTTTTGTTTCTCCTTCCTTCTTATTTTCGCGTTAAGCGAATGAACTGACAGCCATTTACCCGCAAGTCAGGGCATCGCAAACTTAGGGATAACGCCTATTTCCTTGTTTTTCTATACCATTTTCCTCCTGATCTTAATCACGGAATGAATCGATCGTGATCGGAATTACACTTTTGATAATAAGACGCAGAAAAAGTGAAACGATGTTTTATTTGTAATTGAAAACGGATCCCCGGAAGACTATCATGGGCGCATAACGTAAAACGGAACAGCGTTTCGCTCTCCGTTGAGGGATTCCCGCTCAGTACATCACTGGAGGTAAATGTGGACGTAAGACAAAGTATTCACAGCGCGCACGCCAAAACACTGGATACCCAGGGGCTACGCAAGGAGTTTTTGGTTGAGAAAGTGTTCGTGGCTGACGAATACACGATGGTTTACAGCCACATTGACCGCATCATCGTCGGTGGAATTATGCCGGTGGCAAAAACGGTCTCCGTTGGCGGTGAAGTCGGTAAACAGCTTGGCGTAACCTATTTTCTGGAACGTCGAGAACTGGGTGTGATCAACATCGGCGGCGCGGGCACTATCACCGTCGACGGTCAATGCTATGAGATCGGCCACCGCGATGCGCTGTATGTTGGCAAAGGGGCGAAAGAAGTGGTTTTCGCCAGCGTCGATAGCGCAACGCCAGCCAAGTTCTATTATAACTGCGCACCGGCGCATACCACGTATCCCACCAAAAAAGTGACGCCTGCTGATGTTGCGCCTGTGACATTAGGTGACAATCTCACCAGCAACCGCCGCACCATCAATAAATATTTCGTGCCGGATGTACTGGAAACCTGCCAACTGAGTATGGGCCTTACCGAACTGGCACCGGGCAACCTGTGGAACACCATGCCGTGCCACACCCATGAACGCCGTATGGAAGTGTACTTCTATTTCAATATGGAAGAAGACACTTGTGTCTTCCATATGATGGGGCAGCCTCAGGAAACGCGTCATATCGTTATGCATAACGAGCAGGCCGTCATTTCGCCAAGCTGGTCGATCCATTCCGGGGTGGGCACTAAAGCCTATACCTTCATCTGGGGCATGGTCGGTGAAAACCAGGTCTTTGATGATATGGACCACGTTGCGGTGAAAGATCTGCGTTAGTCGCGGGCGCTCATAACGCCTGTCCGTGACAGGTATGAAAAACTAAGGATTTACAATGATTTTGAATGCATTCTCTCTCGAAGGTAAAGTCGCTGTCGTGACCGGTTGTGATACCGGTCTGGGCCAGGGCATGGCGCTCGGTCTGGCGGAAGCGGGCTGTGATATCGTCGGGATTAACATCGTTGAACCGACCGAAACCATCGAGCGTGTGACCGCTCTGGGCCGTCGTTTTTTGAGTCTGACCGCCGATCTGCGTCAGATCGACGGGATCCCGGCACTGCTGGAGCGTGCGGTTGCTGAGTTCGGCCATATCGATATTCTGGTCAACAACGCGGGTCTGATCCGCCGCGAAGACGCGATCAATTTCAGCGAAAAAGACTGGGATGACGTGATGAACCTGAACATCAAGAGCGTGTTCTTTATGTCTCAGGCGGCGGCCAAACACTTCATCGCACAGGGTAACGGCGGCAAAATCATCAATATCGCCTCCATGCTCTCCTTCCAGGGCGGTATCCGCGTCCCGTCTTACACGGCTTCCAAAAGTGGCGTAATGGGGGTGACCCGTCTGATGGCGAATGAGTGGGCGAAGCACAACATCAACGTCAACGCGATTGCACCGGGTTACATGGCGACCAACAATACCCAGCAACTGCGCGCCGATGAGCAGCGTAGCGCTGAAATCCTCGACCGTATCCCGGCAGGACGTTGGGGTCTGCCGAGCGATCTGATGGGGCCGGTGGTCTTCCTGGCCTCCAGCGCATCTGATTATATCAACGGCTATACCGTGGCGGTTGACGGTGGTTGGCTGGCACGTTAATTCGCGCCCGCTTGCTGACAAAACCCTGCCTTCGCGCAGGGTTTTTTTATTGCTGAAATCAGGCGTTGAGAAAATCTTCGCGAACCGGCGTAAAGGTATCCAGCAGTGTTCCCGGCTTCAGGCAGACACAGCCGTGAACGATATTTGGCTGCTTATACAACGTATCCCCCGCGCGTACCACCTGCTTCTCGTCACCGATAGTAAATTCAAATTCACCGGATAACACGTAGGTCAGTTGTTCATGTGGATGGTGATGCAGCGGGCCAATCGCCCCTTGCTCAAAGTTAACCTCGACAGCCATCAGTTTGCCGTTATGCGCGAGGATACGGCGAGTGACGCCATTACCCAGATCGTCAAGCGTCGTCTCGTTATGGAAAACAAACATGTGGGATCCTATTGTTTGAAACAATGTTTCATTAAAGCTAACTCAGGTGCGTGGCAAAGAAAATGGGAGATCAAATGAACTGGAAACTTGATCACAAGTTTGCTTCACTGCTGTAAATCACTGATGAAGGAGCAGGTAATGAAGACGATCGGCTTGTTGGGTGGGATGAGTTGGGAATCGACCATCCCGTACTACCGGTTAATTAACGAAGGGATCAAACAACAACTGGGTGGGCTTCATTCTGCGAGTCTGCTGTTGCACAGCGTTGACTTCCACGAGATCGAAGCGTGCCAGAGTCGCGGTGAGTGGGATAAAGCCGGAGACATTCTTGCGCAGGCCGCGATCGGGCTGCAGCAGGCGGGGGCGGAAGGGATCGTCTTATGTACCAACACGATGCACAAAGTGGCGGAGGCCATTGAATCGCGCTGCTCGCTGCCTTTTTTACACATTGCTGATGCGACCGGGCGCGTCATCTCCGCGCAGGGAATGCGCCGGGTTGCGCTGTTGGGAACGCGTTACACTATGGAGCAGGATTTTTATCGCGGCCGCCTGGAACAACAGTTTGCCATTGAGTGCCTGATACCCGATGCGGATGCGCGGGCGACGATCAACCAGGTCATCTTTGATGAGCTTTGCCTCGGACAGTTTACCGAAGCGTCACGTCAGTACTATGTGGAAGTGATTGAAGCCCTGGCGGCACAGGGGGCTGAGGGCGTCATTTTTGGCTGCACGGAGATTGGTCTGTTGGTGCCGGTGGAGCGTAGCCCGATCCCGGTGTTTGACACCGCCGCGATCCATGCCGCAGACGCCGTGACGTTTATGCTGTCGTAACCGGCCCGAGGATCTGCTCCAGCGCTGTCACCAGGAGGTGATGGCGGGTTTGCAGATGATGGCTGAAGGCCTCGACCAGCGCGGAGGCGGGTCGGTGAATGGGACGCACCAGGCTGACGGTAAACGGCACGGAAATACTGAAACGGCGCACTACTACGCCGCTCGCCGCATAATCCAGAGCGGTGAACGGGTTTACCACCGAAAGACCGGCTCCGGCGCGCACCATGGCGCACACTGACGCCGCGCTGTGAGTCTCCACCACCATCCGCCGTTTAACGTCGTGCTCATTAAACAGGGTGTCCAGCAGTTGCCGGTAACTGTCCGTGCGCGACAGGCTGATGTAGTTCTCCCCCTGAAAATCCTGCGGCGTTAATACTGACTTTTCCGCCAGCGGATGCCCCGGCGGCAGCACGCAGACTTCATCAAGCGAGAAGAGCTCCGTACGTTCAGTACCGGCAGGCGTGTGCAGTGTTTCCGTCAACCCCAGATCGTGGCGCTGGGCAGAAAGCCACTCTTCAAGCAGCGGTGACTCCTGCGGGACAATATTCAGGCTGACGTCCGGATAGCGGGCGAGAAACGGCTGAATCAACGTGGGCAGCAGCGACTGCGAAAAGACCGGCAGGCAGACTATCGACAGTTCCCCCTGGCGAAACTCCCGCAGGCTTTCCGCTGCGCTGACGATCCTGTCCAGCCCGTACCAGGATCGCTGGACTTCTTCGAACAGACGCAACCCCTGAACCGTCGGATGCAGGCGACCGCGCGTACGTTCGAACAACGTTAATCCCAGCACTTTTTCAAAGCGCGCCAGTTCACGGCTGACGGTGGGCTGTGACGTATGCAGCAACCGCGCGGCTTCGGTCAGGTTTCCGGCGGTCATGACCGCATGAAAGATTTCAATATGACGTAAGTTAACGGCAGCCATCATCACCTCGCAGGATTAAAACCATATCATTTTTGCATAGAGTCGGTATAAAACGATATTTTTTATTCTCTTCGTACTGTGGCGTAATCATAAAAAACGTCATGTCCGGAGCCTGTTATGCCTCATTCACTCTATTGCACCGATACCGATCTCACCGCAGAAAACCTGCTCAGGTTGCCAGCCGAATTTGGTTGCCCGGTCTGGGTTTACGACGCGCAGATCATCCGTCGTCAGATTGCGGCACTGCAACAGTTTGATGTGGTGCGCTTCGCGCAGAAGGCCTGTTCCAATATTCATATTCTGCGCTTAATGCGTGAACAGGGCGTTAAAGTGGATTCCGTATCGTTAGGCGAAATTGAGCGTGCGCTGGCGGCGGGATATGATCCGCAAACGCATCCGGATGACATCGTGTTTACTGCCGATGTGATTGATAACGCCACCCTGGCCCGCGTCAGCGAATTACGCATTCCGGTCAACGCCGGTTCCGTTGATATGCTTGATCAGCTTGGACAGGTCTCTCCGGGCCATCGCGTCTGGCTGCGCGTTAATCCGGGCTTTGGTCACGGCCACAGCCAGAAAACCAATACCGGCGGCGAAAACAGCAAACACGGTATCTGGCATACCGATTTGCCGCAGGCGCTGGCGGTGATGCAGCGCCATCAACTGAATCTGGTGGGTATCCACATGCATATAGGTTCAGGTGTTGACTATGGTCATCTGGAGCAAGTGTGCGGCGCGATGGTGCGTCAGGTGGTGGATTTCGGCCAGGATCTGGAGGCGATCTCCGCCGGCGGCGGTCTGTCGATCCCTTATCACGATGACGAAGAGGCGGTGGATACCCGGCATTACTTTGGTCTGTGGAATGCCGCGCGCGAGCAGATCGCCCGTCATCTGGGGCATCACGTAAAGCTGGAAATTGAGCCAGGACGTTTTCTCGTCGCTCAGTCAGGCGTGCTGGTCACTCAGGTACGCAGCGTGAAGCAGATGGGCAGTCGTCATTTTGTGCTGGTGGATGCGGGCTTTAACGATCTGATGCGCCCGGCAATGTATGGCAGTTATCACCATATTACCGCGCTGGCGGCGGATGGTCGTTCACTGGAGAACGCGCCGCGGGTCGACACGGTTGTCGCAGGACCGCTGTGTGAATCCGGCGACGTCTTTACCCAGCAGGAGGGCGGCAAGGTGGAAACCCGCGCGCTGCCAGCGGTGGTGCCGGGCGATTATCTGGTGTTGCATGATACCGGTGCCTACGGCGCCTCAATGTCGTCGAACTACAATAGCCGTCCGCTGCTGCCGGAAGTGTTATTTGACAACGGTCAGGCGCGACTGATTCGCCGTCGCCAGACCATTGAAGAGCTGTTGGCGCTGGAAGTGTTTTGATTTCTTGTCGGGCGGCGGCTTATCCGCGCTGCGGAGTTGCCGTCGTTAGTAGGCCTGATAAGCGAAGCGCCATCAGGCCTTGCGTTGCGCAGATAGCGTTACGATTTATGCCTTAAAATACGGCCCGGTGGTGACCGAATCACGCAACACCAGCGTGCCGGTAAAGGGCGGGATCGGTTCAACCTCTTCGCCATTGACCATACGGATCGCCTGGTCGATGGCTGTGGTGATCATTGTGTCGATGGGGAGATAAACCGTCGACAATCCCGGTTCAAGCCATTTTGCACTCGGCGCATCGTCAAACCCAAACAGCGAGACATCGTGCGGAATGTTAAGCCCGGCCTGGTGCAGGGCTTTCGACGCACCCAGCGCCATGTCGTCGTTACAGGCAAACAGGGCGCTGAACGTTACCCCTTCCTGCAACAGTTCATTACAGGCGTCATAGCCGCGCGTCATGCTGGAATCACCATATTTCACCTTCGCCGGATCCCAGTCGATACCGTTTTTTTCCAGTGCCTTGCGATAGCCCATCAGACGCGACTTCCCGGTCGGGGTGTGTCCAGGTACGGTAATACAGGCTATCTCGCGATGTCCTTGCGAAATCAGATAATCCACCGCCTGAAATGCCGCGTCTTCCTGTTCAAAAAAGATGGCGCGTTCGCGGGCCAGGCTGACATCGCGGTTAATGATAATCAACGGCATCGTGATCGAATCCGCCAGCGCGAGGATCGCTTTTTCGCTCATGTAACGGGTGTAGAGAATGATGGCGTCGCACTGTCGATCGGCCAGCATCTGCACCGCTTCTTGTTCGCGCTCCGGCGTATCGTGACCATCGGTCACAATCAACTGCTTGCCGTGAGATTCAGTCTGCCGCGAGGCCTGCTGTAGCAGGCGGCCAAAGTAGAAGCCATCAAAGGTCGACACAACCAGCCCAATGCTGTTGCTGGTTCGGTTCGCCAGCGAGCGGGCCAGAAAGTTCGGACGATAATCCAGCGCCTGCATCGCCTTAAACACTTTCTGACGCGTACTTTCTTTGACCTGACCGGTGCCGTTCAGCACACGAGAAACGGTGGCTTTCGAGACACCGGCACGACGGGAAACATCCAGCATTGTTATCATGACGCGATCCTGATTACTCGTTTGATGACGCATTGCCCGGCTCCGCTGGCGTCGTCACGGAATGGCGACGGACCAGGGTAGGGCTGAAAACATGGGTGACATCCGGCAGCGGGCGCTTTTCCGCCAGCGCGAGCGCCAGTTCTGCGGCCTGTGTCGCCATCGTCACGACAGGATAACGCACGGTAGTCAGGCGCGGACGAACGTAGCGCGAAACCAGCACGTCATCAAAGCCTATCAGCGAGATCTCTGCCGGGACGTCCACACCATTATCATTTAGCACGCCCATCGCGCCAGCGGCCATGGAGTCGTTATAACAGGCCACCGCGGTGAAGTTTCTGCCGCGGCCTAACAGTTCGGTCATCGCCTGCTCACCGCCGCTTTCGTCCGGTTCGCCAAACGTCACAAGGCGATCGTTGACCGGGAGATGGCTCTCTTCCAGAGCATCGTAATAGCCTTTGAGACGATCTTCCGCATCCGAAATAGAGTGATTCGAGCAAAGGTAGCCAATGCGCGTGTGGCCCTGTTGGATCAGATGACGGGTCGCCAGCCAGGCGCCGTAGCGGTCATCCAGCGCCACACAGCGCTGTTCGAAACCGGGCAGGATCCGGTTGATTAGCACCATGCCGGGCATTTGCTTCATTAATGATGCCAGGTCGGCATCCGGGATCATCTTGGCGTGAACGACGAGCGCCGCGCAGCGGTGACGAATAAGCTGCTCGATTGCCTGACGCTCTTTTTTTTCATTATGGTAGCCGTTGCCAATCAGTAAAAAATTGCCGGTGTTATAGGAGACCTGCTCGACGGCTTTCACCATCGCGCCGAAAAAAGGGTCAGAAACATCACCAACCACCAGACCAATCGTTTCGGTGGACTGCTGCGCGAGCGCGCGCGCATTCGCATTGGGATGGTAGCTGAGCGACTCCATCGCACTGGCCACCGCCAGGCGCGACGCCTCGCTGGCTTTGGGGGAATCATTGATGACGCGGGAAACGGTGGCGACTGATACACCAGCCAGTCGGGCTACATCCTTTATGGTCGCCATGACAGTACCTATTGTGGGTAAACGCTTACATTCTGTCAGTGTTACGGAAAACGGCTGCTGGTTCAAGCAGATTGCCTGTTGCGACGCGGCAAATGTGAGCAAAATCCTTGGAATTACGCCAAAAATCGAATGATGCAAACCATTAGTTACACTTTGCGAAGGGCTGTTGCGATTGTTCGCTGGCGACGCTTCCTGGCAGCTTGATAAAGTTGAGATCCCAGAGGTATTGATAGGTGAAGTCAACTTTCGGGTTGAGCACACGAATTACACCAACCTGCGCAGTCGCGCAGGTTTTTTTTTACTATTTCGGCAATCTGTAACAGTAAGCGAGAATTTACACAACTGGTTGCATTTCCCTTCATTCCTTTGCGTTTTCGCGCTGGCGAAGCGGTCATGCACAGACCACAATCAAGATCCCAGAGGTATTGATTGGTGAGATTATTCGGTACGCTCTTCGTACCCTGTCTCTTGCACCAACCTGCGCGGATGCGCAGGTTTTTTTTCGCCCCGAGTTTACTGTCGCTCCTGTTGCCTTGTTCGTGTAATCTGCCACCATTATTTTACCGAATCGTGCGCAAAGGGAGTTGAAATGTTATTTGGCTTTTTCCGTAACCTGTGCCGCGTGCTCTATCGGGTACGCATGACGGGGGATATGCAGGCGTTGCGGGGAGAACGCGTCTTAATCACCCCCAACCATGTCTCGTTTATCGACGGCATTCTGCTGGCGCTATTTCTACCGGTACGTCCGGTGTTTGCGGTTTACACCTCGATTAGTCAACAGTGGTACATGCGCTGGTTAACCTCGCTGATCGATTTTGTGCCGCTCGACCCAACGAAGCCGATGGCGATTAAACATCTGGTTCGACTGATTGAGCAGGGTCGCCCGGTGGTGATTTTCCCGGAGGGGCGCATTTCGGTGAGCGGCTCGCTGATGAAAATCTACGACGGCGCCGGATTTGTCGCCGCGAAATCTGGCGCGACGCTGGTACCGGTACGGATTGAAGGTGCAGAACTCACCCATTTCAGCCGCCTGAAAGGGCTGGTGAAACGCCGCTTCTTCCCGCGGATCCACCTGCATGTTTTACCACCAACCCATCTGCCTATGCCCGATGCGCCGCGCGCGCGCGATCGCCGTAAAATCGCCGGTGAAATGCTGCATCAGAAAATGATGGAAGCACGGATGGCGGTGCGTCCGCGCGAAACGCTGTATGAATCGCTGTTGGCGGCGATGTACCGTTATGGCGCGGGCAAGCACTGTATCGAAGACATCAACTTCAAGCCGGACAGCTACCGACAGTTGCTCACTAAGACGCTTTTTGTCGGGCGTATTCTGGAAAAATATAGCGCGGAAGGCGAAAAAATTGGCCTGATGCTGCCCAATGCTGCGATCAGCGCGGCGGTGATTTTCGGCGCGGTGTCTCGCCGTCGTATCCCGGCAATGATGAACTACACGGCGGGCGTCAAAGGGCTGACCAGCGCTATCACCGCTGCGGAAATCAAAACCATTTTTACCTCCCGCCAGTTCCTGGATAAAGGCAAACTCTGGCACCTGCCGGAGCAACTGGCGCAGGTTCGCTGGGTCTATCTGGAAGATCTCAAAGCCGATGTGACCACGGCGGACAAACTGTGGATCTTTGCGCACCTGCTGATGCCGCATCGGGCGCAGGTCAAGCAGCAGCCGGAAGAGGCGGCGGTGATCCTCTTTACCTCGGGTTCCGAAGGTCATCCCAAGGGGGTGGTGCATAGCCACAAAAGCCTGCTGGCTAACGTCGAGCAGATAAAAACTATTGCTGACTTCACCGCCAATGACCGTTTTATGTCGGCACTGCCGCTGTTTCACTCGTTCGGTCTGACGGTAGGGCTTTTTACGCCGCTGCTCACCGGCGCTGACGTGTTCCTCTATCCCAGCCCGCTGCATTACCGCATTGTGCCGGAACTGGTTTATGACCGGAACTGCACGGTGCTGTTCGGTACCTCCACGTTCCTCGGCAACTATGCGCGTTTTGCCAATCCGTATGATTTCTATCGTCTGCGCTATGTGGTGGCGGGAGCGGAGAAACTCCAGGAGAGTACAAAACAGCTCTGGCAGGATAAGTTTGGTCTGCGGATTCTCGAAGGCTATGGCGTAACGGAGTGTGCGCCCGTGGTTTCGATTAACGTCCCGATGGCGGCGAAGCCTGGTACCGTCGGGCGGATCCTGCCCGGCATGGACGCGCGTCTGCTGGCGATCCCGGGTATTGAAGAGGGCGGTCGTTTGCAGTTGAAAGGGCCAAACATCATGAACGGTTATCTGCGCGTGGAAAAACCGGGCGTACTGGAGGTGCCGGTGGCGGAAAACGCCGCCGGGGAACTGGAGCGCGGCTGGTATGACACCGGCGATATCGTGCGCTTTGATGAGCAAGGATTCGTGCAAATTCAGGGACGCGCCAAACGCTTTGCGAAAATTGCCGGTGAAATGGTCTCTCTGGAGATGGTTGAGCAACTGGCGCTCGGCGTGTCGCCGGAAAAAATGCACGCGACGGCGATCAAGAGCGATGTCAGCAAAGGCGAAGCGCTGGTGCTCTTTACCACCGATAGCGAGCTGACGCGTGATGTATTACAGCAGTATGCCCGTGCGCACGGCGTGCCAGAACTGGCGGTGCCGCGCGATATCCGTTACCTGAAGCAACTCCCGTTACTCGGCAGCGGTAAGCCGGATTTCGTGATGCTGAAAAGTTGGGTTGATGATCCGGAAAAACAAAATGCCTGAGTCAGTACATACCAATACCTCTGTCTGGTCGAAAGGAATGATGTCGGTTATCGCGGCGCAGTTTCTCTCTGCGTTTGGCGATAACGCCCTGTTGTTTGCCACGCTGGCGCTGCTGAAGGAACAGTTCTATCCGGACTGGAGTCAGCCGATTCTGCAAATGGTGTTTGTGGGCGCGTACATCCTGTTTGCGCCGTTTGTGGGGCAGATCGCTGACAGCTTTGCCAAAGGCCGGGTGATGATGTTCGCCAACGGCCTGAAACTGCTGGGGGCGGCAACGATCTGTTTTGGCTTCAATCCGTTTATCGGCTATACGCTGGTGGGGATTGGCGCGGCGGCTTACTCGCCGGCCAAATACGGCATTCTGGGGGAACTGACGACCGGCGATAAGCTGGTGAAAGCGAACGGCCTGATGGAAGCATCCACGATTGCGGCGATCCTGCTTGGCTCGGTGGCGGGCGGCGTGCTGGCCGACTGGCATGTTATTGCCGCGCTGGTTGTCTGTGCGCTGGCCTACGCCGGTGCGGTAGTGGCGAACCTGTCTATTCCCAAACTGGCTGCCGCTCGTCCTGGGCAGTCCTGGCATCTGATGAAAATGACTCGCAGTTTCTTCTGCGCCTGCGTTTCACTGTGGCGCAACGGCGAAACGCGTTTCTCGCTGGTGGGCACCAGTCTGTTCTGGGGGGCGGGAGTCACGCTGCGTTTTCTGCTGGTCCTGTGGGTACCGGTGGCGTTAGGCATTACCGATAACGCCACGCCAACCTACCTGAACGCGATGGTCGCGATTGGTATTGTGGCCGGGGCCGGAGCTGCTGCCAGACTGGTCACGCTGGATACCGTGGTGCGTTGTATGCCAGCAGGGATCCTGATTGGCGTCGTGGTGCTTATTTTTTCTCTGCAACACGCGCTGTTGCCTGCCTATGCGCTACTGATGCTGATCGGTGTGCTGGGCGGTTTCTTTGTCGTGCCGCTGAATGCGTTGTTGCAGGAGCGCGGTAAAAAGAGCGTCGGGGCGGGTAATGCGATCGCGGTACAGAACCTCGGTGAGAACAGCGCGATGCTGTTGATGCTGGGGCTCTACTCGCTGGCGGTGTGGGTAGGAATTCCGGTTGTCGCCGTGGGTATCGGTTTTGGCGGTCTGTTTGCGCTGGCAATAGCGGCGCTGTGGATCTGGCAGCGCCGCCAGGCATAATCAACGCGCCGGAATTCCTCCGGCGCGCTTCTGTTACGGTGCAGGATAGGTGTAAACCTGATGCACCGCTTCAATCTCTGCCAACACCTCTTCGCTTAATTCGAGATGCAGACTCTCGACGTTGGTTTTCAGCTGTTCCATGGTGGTGGCGCCCAGCAGTGTACTGGCAACAAACGGTTGACGACGAACGAATGCCAGCGCCATCTGCGCCGGATCAAGGTTATGCCGTCTGGCGATATCGACATACGCCGCCACGGCTTTTTGCGTCTGCTCGCCGCTGTAGCGGGTAAAGCGGCTAAACAGTGTATTGCGCGCACCGGCAGGTTTCGCGCCATTCAGGTATTTACCGGTCAGCGTGCCAAATCCCAGGCAGGAATAGGCCAGCAGTTCGACGCCTTCATACTGGCTCACTTCCGCCAGCCCCACTTCAAAGCTGCGGTTGACCAGGCTGTAAGGGTTCTGGATGGTGACAATGCGCGGCAGATCATGCTTATCCGCCAGATGCAGATAACGCATCACGCCAAAGGCCGTTTCATTCGAGACGCCAATGTAGCGGATTTTGCCCGCCCGCTGGAACTCGGCCAGCGCATCCAGCGTATCCAGTAGCGACACCACCGGCGCGGCGTCGCTCCAGCTATAGCCGAGTTTGCCAAAACAGTTGGTAGGGCGCTGCGGCCAGTGAACTTGGTAAAGGTCCAGATAATCGGTTTGCAGACGTTTCAGGCTGTCGTGCAGCGCTTCACGAATGTTTTTACGATCCAGTGCCTGATTCGGGCGAATACTGTTGTCATTATTGCGCGACGGGCCGCTCACTTTGGAGGCGACAATCAGCTTTTCTCGATTGCCATATTTGGCCAGCCAGTTTCCGACGTAAGTTTCGGTAAGCCCCTGGGTTTCCGGGCGTGGCGGGACCGGGTACATTTCGGCCACGTCGATCAGGTTAATGCCGTTGGCGACGGCATAGTTGAGCTGTGCATGTGCGTCGGCTTCGCTATTTTGTTCACCAAACGTCATTGTGCCCAGCCCCAGTGTACTGACTTCAAGCGAGCTGTGGGGTATACGGTGATATTGCATAGCCGTTTCCTTTTTATAATCACGACATAAGGATTATAAAAATGGCTGAGGGAAGGGAAAAAGGGAAGAAAAATTGTTAAGGCCAGCAGCGCGGCTGACCTCAATCTTCAACGTTCAATGATTTGAGAAACGTCGTCGCGGTTAATTTGCATGGCGTTGCCCTGCTGGTCGTGGTAGCTCACCAGACCGGTATCGTCATCAATCTCGGGTTTCCCGTCGGTCAGGATCATCCGACCATCTTTGGTCGCCATGACATAATCGCTGCTACAACCGGAAACAGCAAAAGCCAGTCCTACTGCGGAAATTATCACTGCCCATTTTTTCATCCATTTATCCTCACGTGGCCTGCGTCTGATAACAGTCTAGTAATAACCTGAAGTTGTGGGCAGGAAAAGCAGGAAAATCTTAATCTGAGAGGAGAAAAGGGGAGAGGTTCGCTCCCCGCAGGGAGCGAAAAGGACAATTACAGCGGGTTCTTTTTGTTTCGCAACAAGTTCAGGCTCTCAACCGCAATCGAGAAGAACATGGCGAAATAGATGTAACCCTTCGGCACGTGAACGTCGAAGCTTTCCAGGATCAGGGTGAAGCCCACCAGAATCAGAAACGACAGCGCCAGCATCTTCACGGACGGGTGCCTGTCGACAAACTCGCCTATAGGACGCGCCGCAAACATCATTACGCCAACGGCAATTACCACCGCCGCCATCATGATGAACAGATGATCGGACAAGCCAACCGCCGTGATCACCGAGTCCAGACTGAAGATAATGTCGAGCAGCATGATCTGCACGATGGCCCCCAGAAAGGAGCTGACGCGCATGTTCACCCCCTCTTCTTCACCTTCAATGGATTCGTGGATCTCCTTACTCGCTTTCCAGATCAGGAACAATCCGCCGAGCAGAAGGATCAGGTCGCGGGCGGAAATGGCTTCGCCAAACACCTCGAACAGCGGATTGGTCAGCCGGGTCACCCAGGCGATGGAGGCCAGCAGCGCCAGTCGCATGATCATCGCCGCTGCGAGACCGAGACGACGGGCGTGCGCGCGTTGCGCAGTCGGGAGTTTTGCAACCACCAGTGAGAGGAAAATAATATTATCGATCCCAAGCACGATCTCCAGCAGCGTCAGCGTACCGAGCGCAAGCCAGGCGTTAGGATCGGTTATCCATGCAAATAACATTGAGCAAAGTCCTGCCAAAAAAAGAAACGCTAATTATATGCTTCCCGGACACAAGGCGAAAGTCTAACGCTGTTGTAACAAAAAGTGGCGTTCCAGCAGGGCGCGCGTGAAGTTCTTTTTCAGGTAAAAACCACGCGGCAACGTCAGTATTGGCTCGCCCTGGGCGCCGATCGCCTCGGTGAGCGCTTTGGCGTTTGCCGCCTTCGGTCGTAGTTGTAAAAATTCGCCATGGCGGGCAGTGATACGTTCAACCTGACCGAGCACAATCATGTCCATTAATTCTTCCCAGTCGAGCCGTAACTGACGGTCTTCTTCTTCATCAGGGCTCCACAGTACTGGCGATCCCACCCGCCGCTGCGCGAGGGGAATGCTGCGTTCGCCTTCTACCGGGATCCACAGTACCCGCTTCAGTTTGTGTCGTACGTGACTGGTTTCCCACGTCACGCCGCTGTTTCCGGTCAGCGGTGCAACGCAGACAAAGGTGGTTTCAAGCGGCCGGCCGAGGCTATCCACAGGAATGGTTTTCAATTCGACGCCTAATGCGGCGAAATCCTGTTCAGGCTTACTTCCGGCGCTGGCCCCCAACCAGAGTTCCAGTAATACGCCGATCCAGCCTTTGTCCCGCTTGAGATCTTTCGGCGCAACAATACCTGCCATCGCCGCCAGTTCGCCCAGCGAATAGCCCGAAAGCTGCTGCGCTTGCTGGAGCAGAAGGGCTTCAGATTCCGGTGGAAAGCGTAAAGGATGGAGTCCGGACATGGCGTTACACCTTAGGTGAAAAAATGAACAAGGATTTTATACCGTGAGAAAGAAGTTTATCGTTTTCCACATGTCATATTCAATGTCATGATTTATATTGGTTTTTAGTTTCTGACGTCACGTGTTGCGCAACATAAGAATAGGTTTTCCATTTCTGGTCACTGAATTTAAACAGGATCTTACACCATGTTATCCACAGAAAGATGGGATAACTGTGAAAAACCCCGACTACTGTTTCCATTTACAGCCTTGACGTGCGACAAAAATCGAATTTTCACACAATTTGTGTTTAACTTATTGGCACAATCTGTGGATAAAGTCGGCGCTGTTCGATCTTTCATCAGTCTGAGGATCGTCAGTGTGATGGCTATCACCTTTTTGCCTGGTTATCGCTAAAACGAGCCAGTAACCCCATGAATAAAAGAAAATATTTTTTTCACCCTCTTGTCCGTTTATTCAGACTGTTCCGGGTTTTCCCGGAGTAATTCCGTACTTCTTCACAACTCTATCCACAGAAAAGGTGAATAAAATCGCCCGAATGGGTGAGTGTCTGTTTATAACTTTGTCATTAACTGTGAGTTATTCAATTGTTATTAGATGCACACCGCCGTAACTCAGTGGTTTACCGTCTGTCAGGAGTGTGAAACAATCATTCTCATATAAGGTTTATGTTGAGGTAGTCCGGTGATTGATGACGATGGCTACCGCCCAAATGTAGGTATCGTAATTTGTAATCGTCAGGGGCAAGTGATGTGGGCCCGGCGGTTTGGTCAGCACTCCTGGCAGTTCCCACAGGGTGGGATAAATCCAGGAGAATCAGCAGAACAGGCGATGTACCGGGAACTGTTTGAAGAAGTAGGGTTAAGCCGTAAAGATGTGCGAATCCTTGCCTCTACTCGCAACTGGTTGCGTTACAAGTTACCGAAACGTTTGGTGCGTTGGGATACAAAGCCGGTGTGTATCGGCCAGAAACAAAAGTGGTTTCTTTTGCAGTTGATGAGCGGGGACGCGGAAATCAATATGCAAACCAGCAGCACTCCTGAGTTTGACGGCTGGCGTTGGGTAAGTTACTGGTATCCGGTCCGGCAAGTGGTTTCATTTAAACGCGATGTCTACCGCAGGGTGATGAAAGAGTTCGCAAGTGTTGTGATGGCGCTTCAGGAAGCGACGCCAAAACTGCAAAATACACCTGCTTATCGACGTAAAAGAGGTTAAGCCACGCAAATTATGCTCACCCGCCTGCGCGAAATAGTCGAAAAGGTGGCCAGTGCTCCGCGTCTTAATGAAGCGCTGAATATTCTGGTTACTGACATCTGTCTTGCGATGGATACAGAGGTCTGCTCGGTTTATCTGGCCGATCATGACCGGCGTTGTTATTACCTCATGGCGACGCGGGGGCTTAAAAAACCGCGCGGTCGTACTGTCGCACTCGCATTTGATGAAGGTATCGTCGGCCTGGTTGGCAGGCTGGCGGAACCTATCAACCTCGCTGATGCGCAAAAACACCCCAGTTTTAAATACATCCCCTCGGTAAAAGAAGAACGCTTCCGTGCCTTCCTCGGGGTGCCGATCATTCAGCGTCGTCAACTGCTGGGCGTCCTCGTTGTACAGCAGCGCGAACTGCGCCAGTACGATGAAAGCGAAGAATCTTTCCTGGTGACACTTGCCACGCAGATGGCAGCGATTCTGTCACAATCTCAGCTTACCGCCCTGTTCGGCCAGTATCGCCAGACGCGAATTCGTGCGCTACCGGCGGCGCCGGGCGTGGCGATTGCCGAAGGCTGGCAGGATGCGACGCTACCGCTGATGGAGCAGGTGTATCAGGCCTCGACGCTGGATCCCGCTCTGGAGCGTGAGCGCCTGACCGGCGCGCTGGAAGAGGCGGCAAATGAGTTTCGCCGTTACAGCAAGCGGTTTGCCGCTGGGGCGCAGAAAGAGACCGCCGCGATATTCGATCTCTATTCGCACCTGCTTTCCGATGCCCGCCTGCGACGCGAGCTGTTTGCCGAAGTGGATAAAGGGTCTGTGGCCGAATGGGCGGTCAAAACGATCATCGAAAAGTTTGCCGAACAGTTTGCCGCGCTGAGCGACAACTATCTCAAAGAGCGTGCAGGCGACCTGCGTGCGCTGGGCCAACGCCTGCTGTTCCATCTCGATGATTCCATACAAGGGCCAAATGCCTGGCCAGAACGCTTCGTGCTGGTGGCTGATGAACTCTCGGCCACCACGCTGGCGGAACTGCCGCAGGACCGGCTGGCGGGCGTTGTTGTCCGCGACGGGGCGGCCAACTCCCATGCCGCGATCATGGTCCGTGCCATGGGGATTCCCACCGTGATGGGCGCCGATATTCAGCCATCGGTGCTGCACCGGCGTACGCTGGTGGTGGATGGCTACCGCGGTGAGCTGCTGGTCGATCCTGAACCGGTATTGATCCAGGAATATCAGCGGCTTATCAGCGAAGAGAACGAGCTCAGCCGACTGGCGGAAGATGACGTCAATTTACCCGCACAGCTGAAAAGCGGTGAGCGGATCAAAGTTATGCTGAATGCGGGACTCAGCCCGGAACATGAAGAAAAGCTGGGCAGTCGTATCGACGGCATTGGCCTGTATCGCACCGAAATTCCCTTCATGCTGCAAAGCGGTTTCCCTTCGGAAGAAGAGCAGGTGGCGCAGTACCAGGGCATGTTGCAGATGTTTAATGACAAGCCGGTGACGTTACGAACGCTGGACGTTGGCGCGGACAAACAGCTGCCGTACATGCCAATCAGCGAGGAGAATCCCTGCCTGGGCTGGCGAGGCATTCGCATTACGCTCGATCAGCCGGAAATCTTCCTTGTCCAGGTGCGGGCGATGCTGCGCGCCAATGCGGCGACGGGCAACCTGAGTATTCTGCTGCCGATGGTAACCAGTATCGATGAGGTGGATGAAGCGCGCCGCCTGATTGAACGTGCGGGCCGCGAAGTGGAAGAGATGATTGGGTACGCGATCCCGAAACCGCGTATCGGCATCATGCTGGAAGTACCGTCGATGGTCTTTATGCTGCCGAATCTGGCGAGTCGTATCGATTTTGTCTCCGTCGGGACTAACGATCTGACCCAGTACGTGCTGGCGGTGGATCGTAACAATACGCGCGTTGCCAGCATTTATGACAGTTTGCATCCAGGAATGCTACGCGCGCTGTCGATGATTGCGCAGGAAGCTGAGCGTAGCGATATCGACCTGCGCGTATGTGGCGAAATGGCGGGCGATCCGATGTGCGTCACCATCCTGATTGGACTGGGTTTCCGCCATCTTTCAATGAACGGTCGCTCTGTGGCGCGCGTAAAATACCTGCTGCGTCGCATTGATTACGAAGAGGCAAAAATCCTTGCCCAACGCAGCCTTGAGGCACAACTGGCAACGGAAGTGCGCCATCAGGTGGCAGCGTTTATGGAGCGTCGCGGCATGGGCGGCCTGATTCGCGGGGGGTTGTAAAAGCGCTATACAGATCTTTTACATCTTCCCGACAGCCTCACAGAACCTCGTATGCTATCATTCGCTCCTTTGGAGCGCCTGTAAGTAGTGGGTGTGCATATCGCTTGCTGAATTTTTTCAGCGAAATAACAAGAACTTGTGGTGACAGATGACCAGTAGCTATCTGCATTTTCCGGAATTCGATCCGGTCATTTTCTCAATTGGGCCCGTCGCACTTCACTGGTACGGCTTAATGTATCTGGTCGGCTTTATTTTCGCGATGTGGCTGGCGACGCGCCGAGCCAACCGTCCGGGCAGTGGCTGGACCAAAAATGAAGTCGAAAACTTACTTTATGCAGGCTTCCTCGGGGTCTTCCTCGGGGGGCGTATTGGCTATGTGCTGTTCTATAACTTCCCGCTGTTCCTGGATAATCCGCTGTACCTGTTCCGCGTCTGGGACGGAGGTATGTCCTTCCACGGTGGGCTGATTGGTGTGATTCTGGTGATGATTATCTTCGCCAAACGCACGAAGCGCAGTTTCTTCCAGGTCTCTGATTTTATTGCGCCGCTGATCCCCTTTGGGCTGGGGGCCGGGCGTCTGGGCAACTTTATCAATGGCGAACTGTGGGGCCGTGTCGACCCGAATTTCTCTTACGCCATGCTGTTTCCCGGGTCGCGCACTGAAGACATTCTGCTGCTGCAAACCAACCCGCAATGGCAATCTATTTTTGATACCTACGGCTCTTTACCGCGCCATGCGTCTCAGCTCTATGAGATGGCGCTGGAAGGCGTAGTGCTGTTTATCATTCTTAACCTGTTTATTCGTAAACCGCGTCCGATGGGGTCAGTCTCCGGGCTGTTTTTGATTGGTTACGGCGCGTTTCGTATCATTGTTGAATTCTTCCGTCAGCCGGATCAGCAGTTCACCGGTGAATGGGTACAGTACATCAGCATGGGACAGATCCTCTCGATTCCGATGATTGTCGCTGGTGTGATCATGATGGTTTGGGCCTATCGCCGTCGCCCACAGCAACACGTTTCCTGAGGAACCATGAAACAGTATTTAGAACTGATGCAAAAAGTGCTGGATGAAGGCACACAGAAAAACGACCGTACCGGAACCGGAACGCTTTCCATTTTTGGTCATCAGATGCGTTTTAACCTGCAGGAAGGATTCCCGCTGGTGACGACAAAACGTTGCCACTTGCGCTCCATCATCCACGAGCTGCTGTGGTTTCTGCAAGGTGACACCAACGTGGCCTATCTGCACGACAATAACGTCACCATCTGGGACGAATGGGCGGATGAAAACGGCAACCTGGGCCCGGTGTATGGCAAACAGTGGCGCGCCTGGCCAACGCCGGACGGTCGCCACATTGATCAGATCACGACGGTACTGAACCAGTTGAAAAATGATCCTGATTCGCGCCGTATTATCGTTTCGGCGTGGAACGTCGGCGAACTGGACAAAATGGCGCTGGCACCATGCCACGCGTTCTTCCAGTTCTATGTCGCGGATGGCAAACTCTCTTGCCAGCTGTATCAGCGCTCCTGCGATGTGTTCCTCGGCCTGCCGTTTAACATCGCCAGCTATGCGTTGCTGGTGCATATGATGGCGCAGCAGTGCGATCTGGAGGTCGGCGATTTCGTCTGGACCGGTGGTGACACGCATCTGTACAGCAACCACATGGAGCAGACGCATCTGCAACTGACTCGCGAACCGCGCGCACTGCCGAAACTGGTGATTAAACGTAAACCTGATTCCCTCTTCGACTATCGCTTCGAAGATTTTGAAATCGAGGGTTACGACCCGCATCCGGGGATAAAAGCGCCGGTTGCTATCTGACGGCTTTATCCTGTCATAACCGACGCCTTTGCGCGTCGGTTTTTTTTTACCCAAATTTTGGTTTTTCGGCGCGGGTTCCTGAAATGATGCAACCTGCTGTAACAGAGTAAATTTCTTTCGTAACGCGCCGAAAAACCTGAACTCTCGCCTCGTGTTAACCTCCCGACGCGTCATACTGCCGCCATGAATACACAGCAGGGCTATACGCTCATCGAAACGCTGGTCGCGATGCTTATTATTATCAGCCTGAGTGCAACAGGACTCTATGGTTGGCAGCAGTGGCAGCAACAGCAACATCTCTGGCTGACCGCCTGTCAGTTGCGCGATTTCTTGCTGCAGCTACGGGAAGATGCTAACTGGCATAACCGCGATCACATCATTACCGCCATCAGGGAGGACGCGTCATGGTGTCTTGTCAGTTCGACAGCCTCACGAAATACCTGTACGCCGCGCTCGGCGTTCGTTTTTGTGCCGCTCTGGCACGATGTCGAGCTCGTCGGGATTACAGCTTCACTGACGTTTTATGGTCAGCGCAATACCGCGTGGCCGGGGAATATCCGACTGAAAAATTCGACAGGCGAATGGCGGGTAGTGGTTTCACCGTGGGGACGCATCCGCTTGTGCGAGCGCGACGATACCCAGGGCTGTCGGTGAGTGAACGCGGTTTCTCTCTGCTTGAGGTGCTGATTGCAATGGCGATCAGCAGCGTACTGTTGCTGGGAGCCGCCCGTTTTTTACCGGCATTACAGCGCGATATTTTGCAGCAGACCCGCAGACTCGCGCTGGAGGATTACATGTGGCAGCGGGTGTACACCATTGCGAAACACCTCCAACGTGCAGGATATTGCCACGGTAGCTGTAGTGGTGATGGAGTAAACATTACCAACGCGGGACAGTGTGTCATCGTTCAGTGGGACGCCAACGCGAATGGCGTCTGGGAAAGCGAGCCGGTAAAGGAAGCTGAACAAACCGGGTTTCGCCTGAATGATAACGTGCTGGAGACGCAGCGCGGCGCGAAAACGTGCAGTGGAAAAGGATGGGATAAAATGACCGATCCTGACGTCGTACACATTACGGCATTTGAGGTTGTGCCTCAGGATATCGCGGGCTTTGCACCCGAATTGACCATACATCTGCGCGGCATTAGCCGGAGGGATCCGCAAACCGTGGTCGATGCACGCTACAGCGTTACCGGGTTTAATTTATGAACCACGAACGGGGCGTCTCCTCTCTGGCGCTGGTTCTGCTGCTGTTGGTCCTCGGCAGCTTACTGTTGCAGGGCGTTAACCAGCAGCAGAGCAGTTTTGCTTCACGGGTGACGATAGAAAGTCAGGCTCTGCAACGCCAGGCTGTCGTACAGTCAGCCATGGAGTGGGGCAGGATGCAGCCATGGTCGATAAGCTCGTATAAACCGTGTCGGTACTACGGGGAGGCCAATGTCCCCGTCTGCCTGCGCAGACTCGCCAACAATCGCGTTTTGCTTATTGCCAGCTATCAGGGAACCTCCCTATGGCGAGAAGGCGAGCAACAGGAGGAAAACGTCGTCTTTTCTCTTCATGGCTGGAGCGATTTCTGTCCGCTACGGGAGGTCGCGCTATGCCAGCTCCCCTGAGCCGCCAGTGCGGATTTAGCCTGCCAGAGGTGATACTGGCAATGGTTCTTATGGTGATGGTGGTGACGGCGCTTTCCGGATACCAGCGCGCGCTAATGAACGGTTTTTTCATCAGGAGCCAGTACCTGCAACTCTGGCGTCAGGGCTGGCAGCAGACGCAACTGCGTTCGTTTTCGCCACCTGTTAACTGGCAGGTTAACCGGATGCAGACAACGCAGGCGGGATGTGTCAGCATCAGCGTTACGCTATCTTCACCTCAGGGCAGGCAGGGGAAAATGACGCGCCTGCACTGCCCAAACCGTTAGTTGCCAGGAGTCTCTATGTTAAGGGTCTACCACTCAAATCGTCTGGATGTGCTGGAAGCATTGATGGAGTTCATCGTCGAGCGCGAGCGGCTGGACGATCCTTTTGAGCCGGAAATGATTCTGGTACAGAGTACCGGGATGGCGCAGTGGCTACAGATGACCCTTTCGCAGAAATTTGGTATCGCCGCCAACATAGAATTCCCACTCCCGGCAAGTTTTATCTGGGAAATGTTCGTCCGCGTACTGCCGGAGATCCCCAAAGAGAGCGCTTTCAGCAAACAAAGCATGAGCTGGAAGTTGATGACGCTGCTCCCGCAACTGCTGGATCATGATGATTTCGCGTTACTACGCCACTATCTGACGGACGATACGGATAAACGTAAGTTGTTTCAGTTGTCGTCGCGCGCGGCGGATCTTTTCGATCAGTATCTGGTGTACCGACCGGAATGGCTAACCCAGTGGGAAGCGGGGCGAATGGTCGACGGGTTAGGAGAGGCGCAAAGCTGGCAGGCACCGCTATGGAAAGCGTTGGTGGAATATACCGATGCGTTGGGACAACCGCGTTGGCATCGTGCCAATCTCTATCAACGGTTTATCCAGACTCTCGAAAATGCTGAACGCTGCCCGCCAGGACTTCCTTCTCGTGTGTTTATCTGCGGGATCTCCGCGCTGCCACCGGTATACCTACAGGCACTGCAGGCGCTCGGTAAACATATCGAGATTCATCTGCTCTTCACCAATCCCTGCCGCTACTACTGGGGCGATATTAAAGATCCGGCGTATCTGGCAAAACTGCTGGCACGTCAGCGGCGACACAGTTTTGAAGACCGTCATTTACCGCTGTTTCGTGACAATGCGAATGCCGAAAGTTTGTTTAACGGCGATGGCGAACAGGATGTCGGTAACCCGATGTTGGCCTCGTGGGGGAAACTGGGGCGCGACTATATTTATCTGCTCTCCGAACTGGAAAACAGCCAGGAGCTGGATGCGTTTGTCGACATTACGCCGGATAACCTGCTGCATAACATCCAGGCCGATATCCTTGAGCTGGAAAACCGCGCAGTGGCGGGCGTGAGTCTGGAAGAGTATTCCCGCAGTGACAATAAGCGACGCCTTGATCCAAACGACACCAGCGTCACCTTCCATGTCTGTCATAGCCCCCAGCGTGAAGTCGAAGTCCTCCACGATCGTCTTCTGGCAATGCTGGAGGCAGACCCAACGCTCACCCCGCGTGACATCATCGTGATGGTGGCGGATATCGACAGCTATAGCCCGTTTATTCAGGCCGTCTTTGGCAGCGCCCCTGCGGAGCGTTATCTACCTTATGCGATTTCCGATCGTCGGGCGCGTCAGTCACACCCGGTGTTGCAGGCCTTCATCAGCCTGCTGTCATTGCCTGACAGCCGTTTTGTTTCTGAGGACGTGCTGGCGCTGCTGGATGTCCCGGTGCTGGCGGCACGCTTCAATATCAGCGAAGAAGGATTGCGTTACTTGCGGTTGTGGGTCAATGAATCGGGCATTCGCTGGGGTATTGATGACGACAACGTGCGCGAACTGGAACTTCCGACAACGGGACAGCATACGTGGCAGTTTGGCCTGACGCGCATGCTGCTGGGCTATGCCATGGAAAGTGCGCAGGGCGAGTGGCAGTCCGTTCTGCCTTACGATGAGTCCAGCGGACTCATCGCCGAACTGGTAGGGCATCTGGCGTCGTTACTGATGCAGCTTAATCTCTGGCGTCGTGGCCTGGCACAGGAACGTCCACTGGAAGAGTGGCTGCCAGTGTGTCGCGAGATGCTCAACGATTTCTTCCTGCCTGACGCTGAAACCGAGGCGGCCATGACGCTGATTGAGCAGCAGTGGCAGGCGATCATCGCCGAAGGTATAGAGGCTAAGTATGGTGATGCGGTTCCGCTATCCCTGTTGCGCGATGAACTGGCGAAGCGGTTGGATCAGGAGCGAATTAGTCAGCGCTTTTTAGCCGGGCCGGTAAACATCTGTACGCTGATGCCGATGCGCTCCATTCCTTTCAAAGTGGTCTGTCTGCTGGGTATGAACGACGGTGTTTATCCGCGCCAGCTTGCGCCGCTCGGTTTTGATCTCATGAGCCAGAAACCAATGCGTGGGGATCGCAGTCGTCGTGATGATGATCGTTATCTGTTCCTTGAAGCCTTAATTTCTGCCCAGCAGTCGCTTTACATCAGCTATATCGGGCGCTCGATCCAGGATAACAGCGAACGGTTTCCTTCCGTGCTGGTGCAGGAGCTGCTCGATTACATCGGACAAAGCCACTACCTGCCGGGTGACGACGCGTTAACCAGCGATGAGAGCGAGAAACGGGTGAAAGCGCATATCGCCCGCCTGCATACCCGTATGCCGTTCGATGCGCAAAACTTCCTGCCCGGTGAACAGCAGAGCTACGCCAGCGAATGGCTACCGGCGGCAAGCCGTCGTGGAGAAGCCCATAGCGATTTTGTGCAGCCGTTAGCCTTTGATATGCCAGAGACGCTGAGTCTGGAAACGCTGCAGCGCTTCTGGGCGCATCCGGTGCGGGCGTTTTTCCAGCAGCGTCTGCAGGTTAATTTCCGCTCCGAAGAGCGTGAGATCCCGGACTCCGAACCGTTTACCCTGGAAGGGCTGACCCGTTATCAGCTCAACCAGCAGTTACTGAATACGCTGGTTGAACAGGATGATGCCGAACGTCTGTTCCGTCGCTTCCGTGCGGCGGGGGATCTGCCGTATGGGGCCTATGGCGATATCCTCTGGGAAGCTCAGCATCAGGAAATGCAGACGCTGGCGGACAGGATCGTGGCTTGTCGTCAGCCGAGCCAAAGCCTGGAGGTTGATCTGCACTGCAATGGCGTACAGTTGACGGGCTGGCTGCCGCAGGTGCAAGAAGATGGTCTGTTGCGCTGGCGGCCTTCGTTAATCAGCATTTCACAAGGCGTGCAACTTTGGCTCGAACACCTTGTCTATTGTGCCTGCGGAGGAAAAGGTGAAAGCCGGCTGTTTTTGCGAAAAGACGGAGAGTGGCGATTCCCACCGCTGGAGCAAGAGCAGGCATTGGGGTATCTGGCGCAATTGATTGACGGATATTGCGAAGGGATGTCCACACCGCTGCTGGTGCTACCGGAAAGCGGCGGCGCGTGGATAAAAACCTGTTATGACGCGGCAAATGATGCCATGTTAGATGACGATGATACGCGTCAAAAAGCCCGCGTGAAGTTTATGCAGGCTTACGAAGGCAACATGGTCGTGCGTGGCGAAGGCGAGGATATCTGGTATCAGCGCCTGTGGCGACAACTGGACTCTGAAACCTTTGAGGCCATTATTTTGCAGTCACAACGTTACCTGCTTCCGCTTTTCAGATTTAATCAGTCGTGATGGTTGTATAAAAATTGCGCAATTTTGATGCTTCCTTTATGATGCGTTGCCCTGCTCAGAGAAGCATCCAATGTGTCTTTGCGCAGAAAGAAAGTTAATGATGAGGTTCTTGAATGCCCCGCAGCACCTGGTTCAAAGCGTTACTGTTGTTGGTCGCCTTTTGGGCGCCTTTAAGTCAGGCAGATACCGGTTGGCAGCCCATTGCGGAAACCATCCGTAAAAGCGACAAAGATACCCGCCAGTATCAGGCCGTCCGTCTCGATAATGGTTTGGTGGTATTACTGGTATCCGACCCGCAGGCGGTGAAATCGCTTTCTGCGCTGGTGGTGCCCGTGGGGTCTCTGGAAGATCCCGATGCGCATCAGGGGCTGGCACATTATCTTGAACACATGTGTCTGATGGGATCGAAAAAGTACCCACAGGCCGATAGCCTTGCGGAATACCTCAAATTGCATGGCGGCAGCCACAATGCCAGCACTGCGCCGTACCGCACGGCGTTCTATCTGGAAGTGGAAAACGACGCGCTTACTGGTGCCGTTGACCGCCTGGCCGATGCCATTGCTGAACCGTTACTGGATAAAAAATATGCCGAGCGTGAGCGCAATGCAGTAAACGCTGAGCTGACGATGGCGCGTACCCGTGACGGGATGCGAATGGCGCAGGTGAGCGCGGAAACCATCAACCCGGCTCACCCCGGTTCACGTTTTTCCGGCGGCAACCTGGAAACCTTAAGCGACAAACCGGGTAATCCGGTGCAACAGGCGTTGCGCGATTTTCACAGCAAGTATTACTCCGCCAATCTGATGAAAGCGGTTATCTACAGCAATAAGCCGTTGCCGGAACTGGCAAAGATTGCTGCAGAGACCTTTGGGCGAGTGCCCAACAAGAATATCGAAAAGCCGGAAATTACCGTTCCGGTCGTCACTGATGCGCAGAAGGGCGTTATCATCCATTACGTACCTGCGCTGCCGCGTAAAGTGCTGCGCGTTGAGTTCCGAATCGACAACAACAGCGCGCAGTTTCGCAGTAAAACCGATGAACTGATCACCTATCTGATCGGTAACCGTAGCCCGGGTACGCTTTCTGACTGGCTGCAAAAACAAGGGCTGGTGGAAGGTATTCGCGCGGACTCCGATCCGGTAGTCAACGGCAACAGCGGTGTGTTAGCCATTTCCGCTACCCTGACCGACAAAGGGCTGGCGAACCGCGAAGAAGTGGCTGCGGCTATTTTCAGCTATCTCAATCTGTTACGCGAAAAGGGCGTCGATAAACGCTACTTTGACGAGCTGTCGCATGTGCTTGATCTGGACTTCCGTTACCCGTCGATCACCCGTGATATGGATTACGTCGAATGGCTGGCGGATACCATGATCCGCGTGCCGGTGGCGCATACTCTGGACGCAGTGAACATTGCTGATCAATACGATGCGAAAGCCATTCAGGCGCGTCTGGAGATGATGACGCCGCAAAATGCGCGAATCTGGTACATCAGCCCAAAAGAACCGCACAACAAGACCGCTTACTTTGTTGATGCTCCTTATCAGGTCAATAAAATCAGCGAGCAGACGTTCAGCGACTGGCAGAAGAAAGCGCAGGAGATAGCCCTGTCTCTGCCGGAACTGAACCCTTACATTCCTGACGATTTCACGCTGATCAAGCCGGAAAAGAAATACGACCGTCCGGCGCTGATTGTCGATGAGCCTAATTTGCGCGTGGTATACACCCCGAGCCAGTATTTCGCCAGCGAACCGAAAGCGGACGTGAGCGTCATTCTGCGTAATCCGCAGGCGATGGACAGCGCCAGAAACCAGGTCATGTTTGCGCTGAACGATTATCTGGCGGGAATTGCGCTCGATCAGTTAAGTAACCAGGCGGCGGTGGGCGGCATCGGTTTCTCAACCAACGCCAACAATGGCTTAATGCTCAATGCTGACGGCTATACGCAGCGTCTGCCGCAACTTTTCCAGGCATTGCTTGCAGGTTATTTCAGCTATACCGCAACTGAAGAGCAGCTTGAGCAGGCGAAATCCTGGTATAGCCAGATGATGGATTCTGCCGAAAAGGGGAAAGCCTACGAGCAGGCAATTATGCCGGTGCAGATGATCTCTCAGGTGCCTTATTTCTCCCGTGACGAACGGCGTGCACTGCTGCCGTCGATCACCCTGAAAGAGGTGATGGCCTACCGTGATGCATTGAAAACGGGCGCTCGTCCGGAGTTTCTGGCGGTTGGCAACATGAGCGAAGCGCAGGTCACGACGATGGCGCGGGATATCCAGAAACAGCTGGGGGCGAACGGTTCCGAATGGTGTCGCAACAAAGATGTGCTGGTGGATAAGAAGCAGTCTGTCATTTTTGAAAAAGCGGGCAGCAGTACCGACTCCGCGCTGGCGGCAGTCTTTGTTCCTGCCGGTTATGACGAGTATGCCAGCTCGGCCTACAGCGCCATGCTGGGCCAGATTGTCCAGCCGTGGTTCTACAATCAACTGCGAACGGAAGAGCAGTTAGGGTATGCGGTGTTTGCCTTCCCGATGAGCGTCGGACGCCAGTGGGGAATGGGTTTCCTGCTGCAAAGCAGCGATAAACAGCCGCCGTATCTCTGGGAACGCTACAAGGCGTTTTTCCCCACGGCGGAAGCAAAACTGCGGGCAATGAAACCGGAAGAGTTCGCCCAGATTAAACAGGCGATCGTCGCGCAGATGTTGCAGGCACCGCAAACGCTGGGTGAAGAAGCGTCGAAATTAAGCAAAGATTTCGATCGCGGCAATATGCGTTTCGATTCACGTGATAAAATTGTGGCTCAGATAAAACAGCTGACGCCGCAAAAGCTTGCTGATTTCTTCCATCAGGCGGTGGTCGAGCCGCAAGGCATGGCGGTACTGTCGCAGATTTCCGGCGGTCAAAACGGGAAGCCGCACTATGTGCACCCGGAAGGCTGGAAAGTGTGGGACAACGTCAGCGCGTTGCAGCAAACTTTGCCCCTGGTGAGAGAACAGAATGAATGATGTCGCCGAGTCCCTTGATCCCCTGCGCTTGCCCCTCACGGGCGAGCGCCTGATTGAAGCCTCTGCGGGCACCGGCAAAACCTTTACTATCGCGGCGCTCTATCTGCGCCTGCTCCTCGGGCTCGGCGGGTCTTCCGCCTTTCCCCGTCCCCTGACCGTTGAAGAACTGCTGGTGGTAACCTTTACTGAGGCCGCCACCGAAGAGTTGCGCGGGCGTATCCGCAGTAATATTCATGAGCTGCGTATCGCCTGCCTGCGCGAATCGACTGACAACCCCCTTTATGCCCGTCTGCTGGATGAAATCGACGATAAAAAGCAGGCGGCGCAGTGGCTGCTGCTCGCCGAAAGACAGATGGATGAGGCGGCGGTATTCACCATCCACGGTTTTTGTCAGCGCATGCTGAGCCTGAATGCCTTCGAATCCGGCATGTTATTTGAACAACAGCTGATCGAGGATGAATCGCTGCTGCGCTATCAGGCCTGTGCGGACTTCTGGCGCCGTCACTGTTACCCCCTGCCGCGTGAAATTGCCCAGGTGGTGTTTGAAACGTGGAAAGGGCCACAGGCGCTGCTGGCGGATATTAACCGTTACCTGCAAGGGGAAGCGCCGGTTATCAAAGCGCCACCGCCGGATGACGAAACGCTGGCGTCCCGTCATCAGCAGATCGTGCAGCGAATCAATGCGCTTAAGCAACAATGGTGTGATGTGGTGGGTGAACTTGAGGGATTGATGGAAGCCTCAGGCATCGACCGGCGTAAATTTAACCGTGGCAACCAGGGCAAATGGATTGAGAAGATCAGCGCCTGGGCGCAGTCCGCAACGCAAAGCTACCAGTTGCCAGAGGCACTGGAGAAATTCTCTCAGCGTTTCCTTGAGGACAGAACCAAAGAAGGCGGCGTTGTGCCGCAGCATCCGCTGTTTGTCGCGATTGATGAATTACTGGCGGAACCGCTGACGCTCAGAGATCTGATGATCACCCGCGCGCTGGCGGAGATCCGTGAAACGGTGGCGAAAGAAAAACGCCGCCGGGGTGAACTGGGGTTTGACGATATGCTCAGCCGACTGGATAGCGCGCTGCGCAGTGAAAGCGGCGATGCGCTGGCGGCGGCGATCCGTACCCGCTTCCCGGTAGCAATGATCGATGAGTTCCAGGATACCGATCCGCAGCAATACCGTATTTTCCGTCGCATCTGGCAGCATCAGCCAGACACCGCGCTGCTACTGATTGGCGACCCGAAGCAGGCGATTTATGCGTTTCGCGGCGCGGATATTTTTACCTATATGAAGGCCCGCAGTGAGGTCAGCGCGCACTATACCCTCGACACCAACTGGCGTTCCGCACCAGGCATGGTGAACAGCGTCAACAGGCTGTTCGGCCTGATGGATGACGCCTTCATGTTCCGCGAGATCCCGTTCCAGCCGGTGAAATACGCTGAAAAAAACCAGTCGCTGCGTTTTGAATTTTACGGCGAAACTCAGCCCGCAATGACGATGTGGTTGATGGAAGGAGAAAGCTGCGGAATAGGCGATTATCAAAGCTATATGGCGCAGGTGTGCGCTGCGCAGATCCGCGACTGGCTGAAGGCCGGGTTGTGCGGAGAGGCGATGCTTATCAGCGGTCACGACGCGCGTCCGGTGAGCGCGGCGGATATCAGCGTGCTGGTGCGTAGCCGCCAGGAAGCGGCGCTGGTACGCGATGCCCTGACACAACTGGCGATTCCGTCCGTCTATCTTTCCAACCGCGACAGCGTGTTTGAAACGCTGGAAGCGCAGGAGATGCTCTGGCTATTACAGGCGGTGATGGCACCGGAAAAAGAAAATACGCTACGCAGCGCGCTGGCGGCCTCAATGATGGGGTTGAACGCGCGCGACATTGACATGCTCAATGGCAATGAAAACGCCTGGGATCGGGTAGTTGACGAGTTTGTCGGCTACCGTCAAATCTGGCAAAAACGTGGCGTGATGCCGATGCTGCGTGCGCTGATGTCAGCGCGACAGATTGCGGAGAACCTGCTGGCAACGGCGGGAGGTGAGCGTCGCCTGACCGATATTTTGCACATCAGTGAGCTATTGCAAGAGGCCGCTTCGCAACTGGAAAGCGAGCATGCGCTGGTGCGCTGGCTCTCGCAGCATATTCTTGAGCCTGACAGCAATGCTTCCAGCCAGCAAATGCGTCTGGAAAGCGACAGCCATCTGGTGCAGATCGTCACCATCCACAAGTCAAAAGGGCTGGAGTATCCGCTGGTCTGGCTGCCGTTTATCACGAATTTCCGCGTTCAGGATCAGGCGTTTTATCACGACCGCAACTCGTTTGAAGCAGTTCTGGATCTGAGCGAGGCGGACGAAAGCGTGGCGCTGGCGGAAGCCGAAAGGCTGGCGGAAGATTTGCGTTTACTGTACGTGGCGCTGACGCGTTCAGTCTGGCACTGCAGTCTGGGCGTCGCACCTCTGGTTCGTCGTCGGGGCGATAAAAAGGGCGATACCGATGTGCATCAGAGCGCGCTGGGGCGTCTGCTGCAAAAAGGCGAACCGATGGATGCCGCCGGGCTACGCTCGGCGATAGACGCAGTTTGCGATGAGAACATCGTCTGTCGTATCCCGGACGCGGTCAGTATGGAGCCGTTGCCTGGCACCGTTGCGAGCGAGGCGTCTCTGAATGCCCGACGGGTACAACGAACGCCGGGCGACAACTGGCGGGTGACCAGCTATTCCGGCCTGCAACAGCGTGGTCACGGCATCGCACAGGATCTGATGCCGCGACTGGATATCGATGCGACAGGCGTGGGTGAAGTGGTTGAGGAGCCGGAACTGACGCCGCACCAGTTCCCACGCGGCGCATCGCCAGGAACATTTTTACACAGCCTGTTTGAAGATCTCGATTTTACCCAGCCGGTTGAGGCTGCCTGGGTGCAGGAAAAACTGGAGCTTGGTGGCTACGATGCCGACTGGGAACCGGTCATCACCGCGTGGGTGACGGCGATTCTCCATGCGCCACTCAATGAGACTGGCGTCAGTCTGAGCCAGCTTTCTGCGCGTGAAAAACAGGTCGAGATGGAGTTTTATCTGCCCATTAGCCAACCGCTTATTGCGGAAAACCTGGATGCGCTGATCCGCCAGTTTGACCCGCTCTCGGCGGGCTGTCCGCCACTGGAGTTCACCCAGGTTCGCGGGATGCTGAAGGGCTTTATCGATCTGGTATTTCGTCACAACGGGCGCTATTACCTGCTGGATTACAAATCGAACTGGCTGGGAGAAAACAGCGCCGCTTACACCCCAGAGGCGATGGCGGCGGCCATGCAGGCGCATCGCTATGATTTGCAGTATCAGCTCTATACCCTCGCGCTGCACCGGTATCTGCGCCATCGCATCGCAGATTACGACTACGAGCGCCATTTTGGCGGCGTGATTTATCTGTTCCTGCGCGGCGTGGACAGCAAACAGCCGCAGCAGGGGATTTACACCACACGCCCGGCGGGTGAGTTGATTACCCGGATGGACGAGATGTTTGCCGGGGTGGCGCTGGAGGAGGCATCATGACGCTACAGAAGCGATTACTTGAGGCCGTCGGGCAGAAGCAACTGCGCCCGCTGGATGTGCAATTCGCGCTGGCGGTGACCGGCGAACATGAACCTGCCGTGACGCTGGCAGCGGCGTTACTCAGCCGGGATGCCGGAGAAGGGCACGTCTGTTTACCGCTTTCTCAACTGGCGCTGAATGCAGATAATCCCCCTTTCTATTCTTCATGCCTTAGCGACATTGGCGAACCCGAGAACTGGGAAGAATGCCTGCTCGCTTCCGACGCCGTCAGTCATGGAGAGCGGCCATCGCCGATGGTCCTTTATGGCGACCGTTTGTATCTGAACCGGATGTGGTGCAACGAACGTACCGTTGCTCATTTCTTTAGCGAGGTGAATCGACCCATTGAGGTGGATGAAACCTTGCTGACGCAAACGCTGGAAGCGCTGTTCCCGACGACAAACGAAATCAACTGGCAAAAAGTCGCCGCGGCGGTCGCGCTGACCCGCCGTATTTCGGTGATTTCAGGCGGGCCGGGAACGGGGAAAACAACCACCGTGGCCAGGCTGTTGGCGGCGCTGATCCAGATGGCGGAAGGCGAGCGTTGCCGTATTCGCCTGGCGGCGCCGACGGGTAAAGCAGCGGCGCGTTTGACGGAGTCCTTAGGCAAGGCGCTGCGTCAGTTGCCGCTGACGGATGAACAAAAGAAACGCATCCCGGATGATGCCAGCACTCTGCACCGGTTGCTGGGCGCGCAACCCGGCAGTCAGCGTTTACGCCATCACGCGGGCAACCCGCTACATCTGGATGTGCTGGTGGTGGATGAGGCGTCAATGATCGACCTGCCGATGATGTCGCGCTTGATCGACGCATTGCCGTCGCACGGGCGTATCATTTTCCTTGGCGATCGCGATCAGCTTGCTTCGGTCGAGGCGGGGGCGGTGCTGGGGGATATCTGTGCCTGGGTGAATGCGGGCTATACCCCTGAACGGGCACAGCAACTGGCTCGCCTGACGGGGATGCCCGTTCCGGCAGGTGCTGGAGAAGACGCCGCCACGCTACGGGACAGCCTCTGTCTGCTGCAAAAGAGCTACCGTTTTGGCAGCGATTCCGGCATCGGGCAACTGGCGGCGGCGATTAACCGTGGCGATAAGGCGGCGATAAACGACATTTTCCTGCAAGGCTTCAGCGATATCGATAAACGGACGCTGGAGAGCAGTGAAGATTACACCGCCATGCTTGAAAACGCACTGGCAGGTTATGGACACTATCTGCAACTGCTTCAGGCGCGCGCGGAGCCTGCATTAATCATTCAGGCATTCAATGAGTTCCAACTGCTGTGCGCGCTGCGCGAAGGGCCGTTTGGCGTGAGCGGACTGAATGAACGTATCGAACTGGCTATGCAGCAAAAGCGCAAAATTCATCGCCTGCCACATTCCCGCTGGTATGAAGGACGGCCAGTGATGATTGCCCGTAACGACAGCGCGCTGGGCTTGTTTAACGGCGATATCGGTGTGGCGCTCGATCGTGGGCAAGGATTAAGGGTCTGGTTTGCGATGCCGGATGGCAGTATTAAGTCTGTGCAGCCCAGCCGCCTGCCGGAGCATGAAACGACCTGGGCAATGACGGTGCACAAATCTCAGGGCTCGGAGTTCGATCATGCCGCGCTGGTGTTACCCACGCAGCGCGCGCCGGTGGTGACACGGGAACTGGTGTATACCGCCGTGACCCGCGCACGTCGCCGCCTGTCGTTATATGCCGATGAACGCATACTTGGCAGTGCGATTGCCACCCGAACCGAACGACGCAGTGGGCTGTCGACGTTGTTTAAATGAGAGGTTGCCGGATAAGCCGTTTGCGTCGCTATCCGGCAATGCGATAACCACTACCCCAGATCCGCCATCAGGACTTTGGATTTCCGCTGATAGTTGTACATCTCTTTCTTGCTTTCCGGCAGCAGGTCGATATCCACCGGCGTGAAGCCGCGTTCCTGGAACCAGTGAATGCTGCGGGTCGTCAGGACGAACAGCTTGCTCAGGCCAATCTGCTTCGCCTGGGCGGCGATCCGCTCCAGTAGCACTTCTCCCCTAGAAGAACTGCGGTAGTCCGGATGGACAGCCACGCAGGCCATTTCGCCGATTTTTTCTTCCGGGAAGGGGTACAGTGCGGCACAGGCAATGGTCATATTATCGCGCTGGATAATGGTGAACTTGTCGATCTCCATTTCCAGTTGTTCGCGTGAACGACGCACCAGAATGCCCTGCTGTTCCAGCGGGCGGATCAGCTCCAGGATCCCGCCGATGTCGTTAATGGTGGCGCGGCGGATCTGCTCGGCGCTTTCCATCACAATTTGTGTCCCGATACCGTCGCGCGAAAACAGCTCCTGCAACAACGCGCCATCTTCCTGATAGCTGATCAGGTGACACCGACGGACGCCGCTGCGACAGGCTTTCACCGCGCCACGCAGAAAGCGTACGGTACCCGAGTTGTAATCGCCTTTTTCTTCCTGTGCTTCTACGCGCGCCTGGGCCTCGTTCGGGAACAGTTCGGAGACGATATCACCGTCGTCGTTGGTCACCCCTTGCGAAGAACAGAATCCGATCATCTTTTCGGCTTTCAGTTTAATCGCCAGTTGCGTGGCGATCTCTTCTGAAGTCAGGTTAAAGCTTTCGCCAGTGACAGACACCGCAACGGGGCCCATCAGCACAATGGCGCCGCTGTCCAGTTGACGATGGATCGCCTCTTCATCGATGCGACGGATACGTCCGCTGTGGCAGTAATCTACGCCGTCATCGACGCCCAGCGGCTGCGCAATGATAAAGTTGCCGCTGACCACGTTGATATGCGCCCCCTGTAGCGGCGTATTGTTCAGGCTCATCGACAGGCGAGCGGTGATATCCAGTTGCAACGTTCCCGCCGCCTGCTTTACCAGCTCCAGCGTTTTGGCGTCGGTGACGCGGGTATTTTTGTGATACATCGGCTCATGGTGATGAGTGGCGAGGTTGGCGTCAATTTGCGGACGCGCGCCATAAACCACGACCAGGCGAATGCCGAGGCTGTGAAGAAGCCCAATGTCATTGACGATGCTGGAAAAGTTTTCATGCTCAATGGCTTCGCCGCCGAGCATAATGACAAACGTTTTTCCCCGATGGGTATTGATATAGGGAACAGAATGGCGGAATCCCTGTACCAGTTCGGTTCTACGCTCCTTCACCACGGCATATCCTCATTGCATGATTATTCGTAATTAGTGTATTTTTATTCTGTTTTTCCGCCGCGCGCAAGTGCAAATTTTGACCCTGACAAAGTTTTTTCTCAGTAATACCGTGAATACAATAAGAATGTTTACCCTTTTATAGATGACAGATTATGCGTCATTCGTTAAAGTTTCCGGTCAATTTAGACGTTTACTATCTCATCACCAATACGTTTTATTTTGCTCGGGAGAAGCATGTCAGGATCCAATCCACCTATTAGCCGCCGTCGTTTACTGCAAGGGGCGGGCGCCATGTGGCTATTGAGCGTCAGTCAGGTCGGTCTGGCTGCGGTCAGTCAGGTCATTGCGGTTCGTATTTGGCCAGCATCCAGTTACACCCGTGTGACGGTGGAATCGAATCAACAGCTGAAGTACAAGCAGTTTGCGCTGAGCAATCCTGAACGCGTGGTGGTGGATATTGAAGGTGTGAACCTGAATTCCGTGCTGAAAGGCATGGCGGCGCAAATTCGCCCCGACGATCCTTACATTAAGTCGGCACGCGTGGGACAGTTCGATCCGCAGACCGTGCGCATGGTGTTTGAACTGAAGCAAAACGTGAAACCACAGCTGTTCGCGCTGGCGCCGGTGGCGGGTTTTAAAGAGCGTCTGGTTATGGATCTCTATCCGGCCAATGCGCAGGATATGCAGGATCCGCTGCTGGCGCTGCTGGAAGATTACAACAAAGGCGATCTTGATAAGCAGGTACCGCCCGCGCAGAGTGGGCCTCAGCCGGGCAAAGCGGGGCGCGATCGCCCGATCGTGATCATGCTCGATCCGGGGCATGGCGGTGAGGATTCTGGTGCTGTCGGTAAATACAAGACGCGTGAGAAAGATGTCGTGTTGCAGATTGCCCGTCGGTTGCGTGCCTTAATCGAGAAAGAAGGCAATATGAAGGTCTATATGACGCGAAATGAAGATATTTTCATTCCGCTCAAGGTGCGCGTGGCGAAGGCCCAGAAGCAGCGGGCCGACCTGTTTGTCTCGATTCATGCGGATGCGTTCACCAGTCGCCAGCCCAGCGGTTCGTCCGTGTTTGCGTTATCGACCAAAGGGGCGACCAGTACGGCGGCGAAATATCTGGCGCAAACGCAGAACGCCTCGGATTTGATCGGCGGCGTGAGCAAAAGCGGCGACCGCTACGTCGACCACACCATGTTCGATATGGTGCAATCGCTGACCATCGCCGACAGCCTGAAGTTTGGTAAAGCGGTGCTCAACAAACTCGGCAGGATTAACAATTTGCACAAAAATCAGGTAGAACAGGCCGGGTTTGCGGTGCTGAAAGCGCCGGATATCCCGTCGATTCTCGTTGAAACGGCGTTTATCAGTAACATCGAAGAAGAGCGAAAGCTGAAAACAGCCACCTTCCAGCAGGAAGTGGCAGAGTCGATTCTGGCTGGGATCAAAGCGTACTTCGCCGATGGGGCGACGCTGGCGAGAAGGGGATAATAAAAAAGCGCTGAAAAGCGCTTTTTTTACGAACCGCAGATACAAAAAAACACCCGTTAAGGTGTTTAGTATTGGTTGCGGGGGCCGGATTTGAACCGACGACCTTCGGGTTATGAGCCCGACGAGCTACCAGGCTGCTCCACCCCGCGTCCGTCTTCCTGCTTCGCATTTTTAAACTGCTTTGCAGAATTAGATACTGCCTCAAAATTTGATTGGTTGCGGGGGCCGGATTTGAACCGACGACCTTCGGGTTATGAGCCCGACGAGCTACCAGGCTGCTCCACCCCGCGTCCGCCATTCTGCTGCGCATTTTAAGCTGCTTTGCAGAAGCATGTACTGCATCAAATTTTAATTGGTTGCGGGGGCCGGATTTGAACCGACGACCTTCGGGTTATGAGCCCGACGAGCTACCAGGCTGCTCCACCCCGCGTCCGTGGATGCGCACTATACTCTGCTAACATTTTCATGCAACCCTTTTTTCACCTGGATCACGGTTTCGGGATGAAAATGAACAAAAACAAGGCATTTCAGTTTAAATAATGTGCAAAATTTGCGTCTGGGCAGCGGTGCTCGTTTCATTAGCGGGCCGGGTTTGTTATCTTCATGACGCATGATTTACAGCTAAAAGAAGAGAACAATGAAAGGACGTTGGGTAAGTTACCTTCTCATGGGCGCGGTGGTTGCAATGCTGGCTGCCTGTTCCTCTAAACCAACCGATCGCGGACAGCAGTATAAAGACGGGAAGTTTACCCAGCCTTTCTCACTGGTGAACCAGCCGGATGCCATCGGCGCACCGATCAACGCCGGCGATTTTGCCGAGCAGGTCAATCAGATCCGCAGTGCTTCTCCGCGTCTGTACGGCAATCAAAGCAACGTTTATAACGCGGTGCAGGACTGGCTGCGCTCTGGCGGCGATACGCGCACCATGCGCCAGTTTGGTCTCGACGCCTGGCAGATGGAAGGTGCCGATAACTACGGCAACGTGCAGTTTACCGGTTACTACACGCCGGTGATTCAGGCGCGCCATACGCGTCAGGGCGAATTCCAGTACCCAATCTATCGCATGCCGCCGAAACGGGGACGCTTGCCGTCTCGCGCGGAGATTTACGCGGGCGCACTGAGCGAGAACTACATTCTGGCGTACAGCAACTCTCTGATGGATAACTTCATCATGGACGTCCAGGGTAGCGGCTATATCGATTTTGGCGACGGCTCCCCGTTGAACTTCTTTAGCTATGCCGGGAAAAACGGGCATGCCTATCGCAGCATCGGCAAAGTACTGATCGATCGAGGCGAAGTGAAGAAAGAAGATATGTCGATGCAGGCGATTCGCCACTGGGGCGAAACCCACAGCGAAGCAGAAGTGCGTGAGCTGCTGGAGCAGAATCCGTCATTCGTCTTCTTTAAACCGCAATCTTTTGCCCCGGTGAAAGGTGCCAGTGCTGTACCGCTGATTGGTCGCGCGTCGGTGGCGTCTGACCGCAGTATTATTCCGGCAGGCACTACGCTGCTCGCCGAAGTCCCGCTGCTGGACAACAACGGGAAATTTAACGGGCAGTATGAACTGCGTCTGATGGTGGCGCTGGATGTCGGCGGGGCAATTAAAGGCCAGCACTTTGACATTTACCAGGGCATCGGGCCAGACGCCGGACACCGCGCAGGCTGGTACAATCACTATGGTCGCGTGTGGGTGCTGAAGAGCGCACCGGGCGCAGGTAACGTGTTCAGCGGCTAGTTGTCGGATGGCGCTTCGCTTATCCGTCTACATCATCGGGTAGGCCTGATAAGGCGCAGCCGCCATCAGGCAGTCATACCGTTCGATATTAATGAATTTGAGGTGTTATGTCTGTGGTTATCAGTGATGCCTGGCGTCAGCGTTTTGGCGGCACCGCGCGTCTGTATGGTGAAAAAGCCCTGCAATTGTTTGCCGATGCGCATATCTGCGTGGTTGGGATCGGCGGCGTCGGTTCCTGGGCGGCAGAAGCTCTGGCGCGAACCGGGATTGGCGCGATTACGCTCATCGATATGGATGACGTGTGCGTGACCAACACCAACCGCCAGATCCATGCTCTGCGCGACACTGTTGGGCTGGCGAAAGCCGAGGTGATGGCTGAGCGTATCCGCCAGATTAACCCCGAGTGCCGGGTGACGGTAGTCGATGATTTTGTGACGCCGGATAGCGTCGCAGAATACATGAGCGCAGGTTTTAGCTATGTGATTGACGCGATTGACAGCGTGCGGCCAAAAGCGGCGCTGATTGCGTACTGTCGGCGCAATAAGATCCCGCTGGTGACCACCGGCGGCGCGGGTGGGCAGATCGATCCGACGCAGATTCAGGTTGTTGACCTGGCGAAAACGATTCAGGATCCGCTGGCGGCGAAACTGCGCGAACGACTGAAAAGCGATTTTGGCGTCGTGAAAAACAGCAAAGGCAAACTCGGCGTCGACTGCGTGTTTTCAACGGAAGCGCTGGTGTATCCGCAGTCTGATGGCAGTGTGTGCGCCACGAAGGCGACGGCGGAAGGACCCAAACGAATGGACTGTGCGTCGGGGTTCGGTGCGGCAACGATGGTTACCGCCACGTTCGGTTTTGTAGCAGTATCCCATGCGTTGAAAAAGATGATGGCAAAAGCGGCGCGTCAGGGCTGAGATTCTCTTGCGCGGGGCAATACGTCGCAGGCCGGAAGACGAGCCTGCGTCGTCATCCGGCAGCGTGAGCCGCTTCGACGATCGCTTCATTGAGTGCCTCCAGCCCCTGACTGCGCGACGCGCTGAGCTGAGTGCGTAATCCCAGTTCATCAAACAAGGCCAGCGGCGAATGGGCCAGCAGTTCCGCTGCGGTTTTCCCTTCTGCGGCGGTCAGTAATACCGCCAGCAGTCCGCGCACGATGCGACCTTCACTGTCGCCGAAAAAGTGTAAAGTGCCCTTTTCAGAGCGCGTATATCCCAGCCAGACGCGATTTTCGCAGCCCGCGATCTCTTTAGCCTGCGCTTTGAGATCGTCGGGCAGTGCCGGCAGCTGTTTACCGAGCAAAATCAGCTGTCGATATTTGTCTTCCCACTGGGTCAGCGGGATAAAGGTATGACGCAACGTCTCTTCGGTTACGGTTGTGCCAAACGGGTGTCCGGCAAACATTGGGCTAGTCATTAATCCACCAGTATTTCCAGGGCGCGATCAACGGCGTTGATCAACGCATCCACATCACTTTGGGTATTATACGGTGCGAATGAGGCACGTAGCGTACCTGAGACGCCAAGTTCAGCCAGCAGCGGCTGCGCGCAGTGCTGACCGGCACGTAGCGCAATACCATATTCCGCCAGCAGGGTGACCATATCGCTATGATGAACACCAGCAAAATCAAAGGCCAGCAGACTGGAGTCCTGACAGCGAAATGAGCGAAATCCCGGACGCTGGGCCAGCGCCTCTTCCGCCAGTGTAGCCAGCCCCCGACTCCAGCTTTCCGCCTGGGCGATATCAACATCGGCTAGCCATTCCAGCGCGGCGCTCATGCCAATCACGCCAGCGACGTTAGGGGTACCTGCTTCGAGCTTCCACGGTGCGGCCTGGGTAGTGAAGCCCTCGAAACTGACGTCGTTGATCATCTTACCGCCACCGAGCCATGGCGACATGGCCTCCAGCAGCGCCGGTTTGCCGTAAAGCACGCCGATACCGGTTGGACCGTACAGCTTATGGCCAGAGAAGGCGTAGAAATCGATGTCGAGCGCCTGGACATCCACCGGGAAATGGACGGCTCCCTGCGCGCCATCCACCATCACTACCATGCCCGCGGCATGGGCGAGGGTAATGGCACGGGCTAAGTCCGGGCAGCCGCCGGTCACGTTCGACATCTGCCCCAGCGCGAGAATTCGGCTGCGCGGGGTGATGATTGTCTGCAGACGTTCAACGTCAGGCAGGTGCTGGGCATTGAGCGGCAGCTTGACCACTTTCGCCCCAGTTTGCTCTGCGAGCATCAGCCACGGCACGAGATTCGCGTGATGCTCCGCGACGCTGACGATGATTTCATCGCCCGGTTGCAGGCGAGGGCGGGCATAACTCTGCGCCACCATATTGATGGCCTCCGTCGTGCCCCGGGTCCAGACGATGGTTTTGTCATCTGGCGCATTCAGCAAATGCGCCACTTTTTCCCGTGCGGCCTCATAGCGCGCGGTCAGGCGCTGGGCTTCGGCGAACTGGCTGCGATGGACGTTGCCAGCGCTCAGGCTATAGAACTGCCGGGTCGCCTCGATGACGGCCTGCGGTTTAAGGGCCGTCGCGGCGCTATCCAGATAGACGCCCGCGTCAGCGAGTGCCGGAAATTGCGCGCGAAACTGCGCGGGATTGAAAGCGTTCATGGTATTCCTCGGTTCAGTAATCCGATCGTGGCGCAAATTGGTCGTTGATTCAAGAAGTGTACGGTCACCAGGAATCTTCTGGATGTTGTGGCGAAATCAGACCAGTAGCTTATGCTGAATTATGTTAGGCAAATCTTTTTGCCTGTTACGGAGTACGTTTTTAATAGCATAAACAGCTTTAAGGAGAAGAAGATGAAAAAGACTGCCGCAATTATTTCCGCATGTATGCTGACTTTTGCCCTGAGCGCCTGTTCCGGTCCGAACTACGTGATGCACACCAATGACGGGCGTAGCATCGTTGCGGACGGTAAGCCGAAAACCGATGATGAAACCGGGATGATTTCGTACAAGGACGCTAATGGCAACAAACAGCAGATCAATCGTACCGATGTGAAAGAGATGGTCGAGTTGGATCAGTAGTCGGTAGAGAGTAGGTAAAAAAAAGCACCGCAAATTGGCGGTGCTACATTAATCACTATGGACAGACAGGGTAAATGTACAGGAAGTGAAAAAGGGTAGCGTTGCTACCGTGGTCTGAATCGCAGACCAATTGCAAACACAACAACACAACATCACAACCGTAAGCCAAAAGCCCACCAGAACACGCATTCCGATAAAACTTTTCGTTCCGGCTCAGGAAGTGCCGCCACTATAGGTATTTGCTGGTAGTTCCTCAACGGACAAATTATAATGGCTCAGATTAAAAAAACTAATAGGTTACACAGTGTAGCTTAATTGTTAAATTCTTTTAACATCAAAGTTTAAAAGCCATGTCAAAACGACTTCCACCTCTGAACGCATTACGTGTTTTTGATGCCGCCGCACGGCATCTGAGCTTCACCCGCGCAGCAGAAGAGCTTTTTGTGACGCAGGCCGCAGTAAGCCACCAAATCAAGTCACTTGAGGATTTTTTGGGACTTAAGCTGTTTCGCCGACGCAACCGTTCTCTTCTTCTTACTGAAGAAGGACAGAGCTACTTTCTCGACATAAAAGAGATTTTTTCGCAATTAACCGAAGCGACGCGTAAACTTCAGGCGCGAAGTGCAAAGGGGGCGTTGACGGTCAGTTTATTGCCCAGTTTTGCGATTCAGTGGCTGGTGCCCCGACTCTCTAGCTTTAACTCAGCTTATCCGGGAATTGACGTCAGAATCCAGGCCGTGGACCGTCAGGAAGACAAACTGGCGGACGATGTTGACGTGGCGATTTTTTATGGTCGCGGTAACTGGCCTGGACTGCGCGTAGAGAAATTGTACGCCGAATATCTGTTGCCGGTGTGTTCGCCGTTGCTGTTGACGGGCGATAAACCCCTGAAATCGCCAGAGGATTTGGCTTCGCATACTTTGCTACATGATGCCTCACGTCGTGACTGGCAAACTTATACGCGACAGCTAGGGTTAAATCACATCAACGTCCAGCAGGGCCCTATCTTTAGCCACAGCGCGATGGTGCTGCAGGCCGCTATCCACGGACAGGGCGTAGCGCTGGCGAATAACGTGATGGCGCAGTCAGAAATTGAAGCGGGGCGACTGGTCTGCCCGTTTAATGATGTACTGGTCAGTAAAAACGCATTTTATCTGGTTTGTCATGACAGTCAGGCAGAACTGGGTAAAATAGCCGCCTTCCGTCAGTGGATACTGGCGAAAGCGGCCACGGAACAAGAGAAATTCCGCTTTCGTTACGAACAATAACTTACGTAGGGTATTACCATGACCAGCCGTTTTATGCTGATTTTTGCCGCTATCAGCGGCTTTATTTATGTCGCTCTGGGGGCTTTCGGTGCGCATGTCCTGAGCAAAACCCTCGGTGTGGTTGAAATGAGCTGGATCCAGACCGGCCTGCAATATCAGGCGTTTCATACGCTGGCGATATTCGGGCTGTCGGTTGCGATGCAACGCCGGATCAGCATCTGGTTTTACTGGAGTAGCGTTTTCCTCGCGCTAGGAACGGTGCTGTTTAGCGGCAGCCTGTATTGCCTGGCACTGTCTCATCTGCGCCTGTGGGCGTTTGTTACCCCTGTCGGCGGCGTCAGCTTCCTGGCAGGTTGGGTGCTGATGTTAATCGGCGCTATCCGTTTGAAGCGTAAGGGCGTAGTTCATGAATAAGGTTGTGTTGTTGTGTCGCCCGGGCTTTGAAAAAGAGTGTGCCGCAGAAATCACCGATAAAGCAGGGCGTCGGGAGTATTTCGGTTTTGCCCGCGTCAAAGAAAATGCGGGCTATGTCATCTATGAATGCTATCAGGCCGAAGACGCCGAAAAAATTATCAGCGAGCTGCCATTCAGTTCGCTGATTTTTGCACGCCAGTGGTTTGTGGTCGGCGAGTTGCTCCAGCACTTGCCGCCGGAAGATCGCATTACGCCGATTGTCGGCATGTTGCAGGGCGTGGTGGAAAAGGGTGGCGATCTGCGCGTGGAAGTGGCGGATACGAACGAAAGTAAAGAGCTGATGAAGTTCTGTCGCAAATTCACGGTGCCGCTGCGAGCCGCCCTGCGCGAGGCTGGCGTGCTGACGAATTATGAGACGCCGAAGCGCCCGGTGGTGCACGTCTTTTTTATCGCGCCAGGCTGCTGCTATACCGGTTACTCGTATGCCAGTAATAACTCGCCGTACTATATGGGCATTCCGCGCCTGAAGTTCCCGGCCGATGCGCCCAGCCGCTCGACGCTGAAGCTGGAAGAAGCGTTGCACGTGTTTATTCCGCAAGATGAGTGGGATGAGCGTCTGGCAAACGGGATGTACGCGGTGGATTTAGGTGCCTGCCCCGGCGGCTGGACCTATCAACTGGTCAAACGCAATATGTGGGTGTATTCGGTCGATAACGGCCCGATGGCGCAAAGTCTGATGGATACCGGACAGGTTACCTGGCTGCGCGAAGACGGCTTTAAGTATCGCCCCAACCGCAACAACATCTCGTGGATGGTGTGCGATATGGTTGAGAAGCCGGCGAAAGTGGCGGCGTTGATGGCGCAGTGGTTGGTCAACGGCTGGTGCCGGGAAACTATCTTTAACCTCAAGTTGCCAATGAAAAAACGCTACGAAGAGGTCTCGCAGAATCTGGCCTATCTCCAGGCGCAGCTTGATGAGCATGGTGTGAATGCGCAAATTCAGGCGCGGCAGTTGTACCACGACCGTGAAGAAGTGACGGTGCACGTGCGTCGCCTGTGGGCCGCCGTAGGCGGACGTCGCGACGAGCGCTAGCTCGCGCCGTTGCAGATCTGATGCACTGTTGTTCATCAGGTCTGCAACCCATTCCCGTTAGTGGTTATGACTGCGGCGTGTCCGACACAATATGCGTTACGTCGTCCAGATGACCGAGTCGGGCTTCTCCGGAACGATTGAATTTGCTTTTGTCGATCAGCAATAACGACTGTGACGCGCGTTTCAGCAGGACTGATTTGAAATCCGCGTTGAAGGTGCTGGAATCCCACAGTGCGCCGTGGCGGTCGATCCCTTCGCAGGAAAAAATGAACAGATCGATATCAAGAAATTTGAGTTGTGAAATGAGTGCGGGGTTGACGTAGCAGCCGTGTTTGCGCTCCAGCCTGCCACCAGAACTGATGAGCTGAAGTTGTTGGCGTTTGCCGAGCTCCTGACAAATCGGCTGGCTGTTGGTGAAAACCTGTATATTGATATCCGGTAGTTGCCGCGCCAGATACCAGCAGGTGGAGCTGGCATCCAGCGCAATCACCATCCCTTCTTCAATCCAGCTCAACGCCTTTCGGGCAATATCGGCTTTGTGCGCGTAATGGCTCTTCAGCCGTATATGGAAGGGATCGCCACTGTCCGGGTTTTCCCGCGCGATCCCTTTAACGCGCCCGTGGTTGCGCAGAACCTTCCCTTGTTCCTGTAGTTCACTGAGATCGCGGCGGATCGTCTCTTTACTGACGTTGAGCTGAACGGCCAGTGCTTCGGTGGTCAGGCTTTTATGCTGACTGAGCAGATCCACAATCGTCTGCTGGCGTGCCGCTTTCATCTCTTCTCACCTCTCAATCAAATGCCCTGACCGCGATTGAGATTACGGGGTTACCCCTTTTTTTAAAAGAATATTCCCGTACTTTGCGCACTCTCCGGTGATAACAATGGCAAAGGCCTTTTGTGCACGGGCGTAGAAGGCGAAACGATCGATTCGCGCGATCTCCGGGCATGGCGCCTGTAGGGAAAGCGCTTCGCGATAGCGTGTTTCAACGTGCGGGTCGAGGGTATCGCCCTCGACGGCAGCCATCATCACCAGCGGTGGTGCATAGCTGTCGAGTTCAAACAGCGGGATCACGGCTCGCAGTAAGTCGCTGACGCTGAGACCATCCGCACGGATCACCTGCGGTCCCATGCTGTGCGCCGGGAAGTGCGCGTCTGAGAAAATAATCTCATCGCCGTGTCCCATTTGCGCCAGTACTTTAAGTAACTCCGGCGAAATGAGGGGAGAAATCGTTTTAAGCATGCGAGATTCCTTTACAGTGTTTCGGGATAGAAATAACGGTACTGGTAGCGCACTTGTTCTCTGGCCTGTTGTGGGCTGGAAAACGCACCGATACCGTACCAGCCGTACATCGCCGCGCCGGCAACGGTGGTTTCAGCGTCATCCAGCACTTTGATGGGGATCTCCAGGGTGTTGGCCTTAATCTGATTCCATAGCGTATTGCGACTCCCACCGCCGACCAGCAGCAGTTCTGTGGCGTTGAACTGGCCAATTTTTTCCAGCGTATGCAGGTTATGTCGCAACTGGTCCGTTAATCCTTCCAGCGCCGCGCGATAGAAATGACCGCGGGTGGTATTCAGGGTGACGCCACGCCAGCCTGCATCCGCAGAGGAGAGCAGCTCGCACTGCATCCGCACGCCATCGGCCCCGGCGGGAACCGCTTGCGCTTCGGCAATCAAGGTTTGCCACGGGGTTTCGGGTGTCCACAGCAGCTTGCGTACCCATTCAAGGATGCCGGAGGCAAGCCATTGCATCCCCGGATTGTAAAGCCCCGGCTGACTGTCCAGTTCACAGGTTGAACCGGCATGACTGCTCAGTAACGATGTATTGACCCTGGCGCTACGCACCATCAGGATTTCCCACGTGCCGGAAGAGAGAACTGGCTCATCTTGCCCCGCACCGGCGCCAAATAGCGCGAACTGGGTATCGTGTCCGGCAGAGATCACGGGAATTCCCGGTGGGAGACCGAGCATCGTTGCCATTGCGGGCCGCAACGATCCTACCAGTTCACCGGCTTCCACGAGTCGCGGGAAGAGCCGTCTCGGCAACCCTGCGGCCTGCAAGATATCGGCGCTGAAATCCCGTTGCTGAATATCCAGCATTTGGCTGGTGCCCGCCATGGTGATGTCAGTAGTGAATTCGCCGGTCAGGCGATGAGTAATGAGTGAGGAGATAAACAGCCAGGCGTGGGCTTGATCCAGCCGTTGCGGGTGATTTTCTTTAAGCCAAATCAGCTTATATAAGGTGTTGAAGCTGAATGCGCCGACGCCGGAAAGCGTCTGCAACTGACGCGGCGGCATAAAGCGGCTGATATTTTCCATTATCGCGGCAGTGCGCGGGCATTTCCAACTGATGATTGGGTAGAGCAATTCGCCGTTTTCATCGACCAGCGCGCCGTCAACGCCAAAGGTGGTGACGGTGATAGCGCGGATCCGAAAGGCCGAAAGTTCTGTCGACAGTGTCCGGCAGCACTGTGCGAAACGTTGCAGGATGGCGTCCAGCGACCACTGATGCCAGGCGTTGTTTTCCGTGGCTACCTCGCTGGCATTAGCAACCGCCGCACGAGCAACGATGTGTCCATGACGATCTACGGCAATGGCCCGCACGTTGGTCGCGCCACAGTCGAGAACCAGGATGATTTCATTTTTCATAATGACTCCCGTTGCCGGATGGCGCTGTGCTTATCCGGTCCACGAGTCATTCCCCGTAGACCAGATAAGATGTGCCAGCGTCGCCATCAGGCAGTTGCGCGATCCTTAACGTTTATACAGTGGCCCGTAGTTCTGACAGGCGCGGTAGTCCTGGCCTTCTGTATCCATCCCGTGTGCGGCCCAGGCGGAAGGGCGGTAAATTTTCGCCTCTTCCACATTGTGCATGCAGACTGGAATGCGCAGCATCGCGGCGAGGGTGATGAAGTCTGCGCCGACGTGGCCGACGGTCAGCACGCCGTGGTTTGCCCCCCAGTTCGCCATCACGGAATAGACGTCGGAGAACGGTCCTTTGCCGGTAAGACGTGGCGCAAACCAGGTGGTAGGCCAACTGGAGTCGGTGCGTTTGTCGAGGGTGTCATGGACCTCTTTTGGTAGCTCGACGCTCCAGCCTTCCGCAATTTGCAGCACTGGTCCCAGGCCGTTGATGATGTTCACGCGGGTCATAGTGAACGGCACGCCGCCTTCGGTCAGGAAGCGTGATGAATAACCGCCGCCGCGAAAATATTCATGGATTGCCGGACACCACTCGGTTGCCGCGAGGCAGGCGTCAGCCTCCTGCTGCGTGATCTCCCAGTGTGGTTTCATCGTCGGTTTTCCTTCGCTGTCGCGCTGTTTACAGGTGCCATCCAGCGCGGCGGAACCGGAGTTGATCAGATGGATAATGCCGTGTTCTGCCCGTCCGGTCAGCGGCTGACCGGTCACGCGTTCAACCGCTTCTGGTGACCAGTAGGTACGCACATCGGCAAAGACCTGCGCGGTGCCGGTCAACTGATGTCCCAGCAGCATGGCTACGCCGTTCAGACTGTCGTTTTCGGTGGCGACAACAAACGGTTCGCGCACACCGTTCCAGTCAAAAGAACTGTTCAGTAGCGCTTCGGCGGTATCACCGTTGGGATATTGATCGGTCCAGTGACGCTGTCCCTGGAAGCCTGCGGCAATCGCGTTATAACCGAGTGACTCCTCCACGCGTCCCATCTCCGCGAGCTTAGGATTTCCTTGCATCATGTCGCGAATGCACATTGCCATCAGCAGGCTTTCCCGCAGGATGGCCCGGCTCTGTTCGGCGTTGCGTTGATATTGCTTCGCGTTTTTATCTTCACCGTAGCGGAAGTGTTTATCCGCCCACGCCAACGCCATTTCCAGCTCGGCTTCGTCATAGATTTTTTGATCGATGCGGCGGCGCAGTTCGGTCATATCGACGGACTGGACCTTCATCCCCAGCCAGGACTCAAAGAAATGATGATCGACGATGGAACCAGCGATCCCCATCGACACCCCGCCCAGCGAAAGGTAGCTTTTTCCCTTCATGCTGGCGACGGCGAGCCCTGCCCGGGCGAATCGCAGCAGTTTTTCCTCAACGTCGGCTGGGATCGATGTATCTCCGGCATCCTGTACATCCTGGCCGTAGATGGAGAACGCTGGGATCCCTTTTTGGCTATGCGCTGCCAGCGCGGCAGCCAGGTAGACCGCGCCCGGACGTTCGGTACCGTTAAAGCCCCAGATGGCTTTCGGGCGCAGGGGATCCATATCGATGGTTTCACTACCGTAGCACCAGCACGGTGTTACGGTGATTGTCAGGCCGACGTTTTGACTGCTGAACTTTTCCTCACAGGCGGCGGATTCTGCCATTCCGGCAATACAGGTGTCGGCAATAACGCAGTCAACCGGGGTGCCACAGGCGTAGCGCAGTTTTTCTGTCAGCAGGGCGGCAGTGGCCTTTGCCATATTCATCGTCTGTGCTTCCAGAGATTCACGAACGCCCATTCGGCGTCCATCAATAACCGGACGAATACCAATTTTCGGCAGGCTGATCTTCTTCATTCGGGGTTCCTCATTTCACGTATAGGCGTGCTGCTCAGGTGGATGACAGGGCACCACCGCAGCAGTCGGCTGAAACAGGTAAATTTGCTAACTCGAGTTAGCTTAGGTATTGGCGTGTTTTTTACACAACTTTTTTCTGATGGGATTGTGAGGGGCTTCACGAGAAGTGGTTAAAATTCGATCTGCATCAAATAATTAAATGACAGTCAAATTTGGTAAAATATTTAAAATCAGATACTTATAAATAAATGTCTGTGCGGTATCACAGTTTTAACCCAAATGATTTGGCTATTTTTGGTGGCTAAAATAGCTTTAAAGGGCAATTCGCTAACTCGAGTTAGCAACATCTGGCAACATATCGACGTGACGTAAACGTGTTTTCAGGAAGTATTCACATTCATGGTGACGCTCGCTCCCTGAGAATGCACTTCGCCTGATTCACTGCCTGCAGTTTCTGATTATTGAGGAAAGCAGCAATGTCCGAAACATTTTTACAGATGAATCATATTACCAAACGCTTTCCCGGCGTATTAGCGTTGAGTAATGTGAACTTTACTCTTCGCAAGGGCGAAGTGCATGCGCTATTAGGTGAAAATGGTGCAGGCAAATCCACGCTGATGAAAATTTTGTCCGGTGTTTATCAACCGGATGAAGGGGATATTATATTTGAGGGGAAGCCTGTGTCATTCAGCGATCCGCTCAGCGCGCAGAATGCCGGGATTACCATTATTCATCAGGAATTTAATCTCTTTCCTGAATTAACCGTGGAAGAGAATATCTTTATCGGCAGAGAGTTTTGTAAAAATAACCGTTGGCGGCTGGATGAAAAACAGCAGCGACAGGCGGCAACCGAGATTTTGCAGAAATTAAACCTGAATATTTCGCCAGAAACGTTGGTGTCAGACCTGACCGTGGCGCAACAGCAGATGGTGGAGATCGCGAAAGCGATATCCGTCAATGCCAAAATCCTGATTATGGACGAACCCACCGCGGCGCTGACGGAAACAGAAATAGAAAGCTTATTCCAGGTGACCCGTCTGCTTAAAGCGCAGGGGACCGGTATTGTCTACATCTCGCATCGCCTGGAAGAGTTAGCGCTGATTGCCGATCGGGCGACGGTTATGCGCGACGGTCAATACATTGATACCGTTGATTATGAAACCGTGAAGATCAGTGAGCTGATTGCGATGATGGTCGGGCGCGAGCTGGGGAATATCTATCCTCGCCGGGAAGCGCGGACGCATCAGGAACCGGTGCTGGAGGTTAACGGCCTCACGCGCAAAGGCGTGCTCAATAACATCGACTTTACGTTGAACCGGGGCGAGATACTGGGTTTTGCCGGGTTGATGGGCGCCGGGCGTACGGAGCTGGCGCGCGCCATTTTTGGCGCCGACCCCATCGACAGTGGAACCATTAAGTTGAACGGTAAGACCATTGTGATAAAGGGGATTTCTGACGCCATTGCGCAAGGCATTAGCTATTTAACCGAAGACCGTAAAAAAGAGGGACTGGCGCTTAATCTGTCCGTTGAGCGCAATATTATGTTGGGAAATTACCCTGAATATGCCGACCGTTTTGGTCACGTTGATTCGAAACGCTGCCAGCAAACGAGTGAAGAGCAGGTCAGGACGCTCAGAATCAAAACGCCACACCTTGAACAGGCGGCCCTGAATTTGAGTGGGGGAAATCAGCAAAAAATTATTATTGCCCGTTGGGTGTGCAAAGATACCGATATTCTTATTTTTGATGAACCTACACGTGGAATTGATGTCGGCGCCAAGCTGGAAATCTATGAATTAATGAATCGCCTCGTGGCAAAAGGGAAATCGATCATTATGATTTCTTCGGAATTACCGGAGGTGCTGGGTATGTGCGATCGTATCTTAGTTATGCGCAGTGGTCGTATTACCGGAGAATTAACTGCTGATAACGCCACACAAGAAAAAATCATGCAATATGCGACGTTAGAGGATTAAATCATGACCATCTCTGTAACCTCTTCAGACAGCAATAATAAGAAAATAAAAATTAATAAAGAACTTTTAATGCGCCTTGCACCGCTTTTTAGTTTGATTATCCTGGTTGTCTTTTTCAGTTTCAGTTCGCCGTTTTTCTTTAATACCGAAAATATTATGACAATTGCGCTGCAAACGTCGGTTATCGGCATTATGGCCATTGGCGTAACGTTTGTGATTATCACCGCAGGGATCGACCTCTCTTTAGGATCGGTGGTGGCGTTTTCCGGCGTTGCGGTCGGCATCTGCGCGACGCTCGGATTGCCGTTGCCGGTCTGTATTTTGGCAGGCGTGCTGGCCGGAGGGTTGTGTGGCTACGTGAATGGTCTGCTGGTGACCAAAATGACGATTCCCCCGTTCATCGCCACGCTGGGTCTGATGATGTCCGTTCGGGGAATGAACATGGTGATGACGGATGGGCGCGCTATCTATTTCGCCGATTATCCCACCTTCAAATTGCTGGCGCAGGGGCGTTTATTCGATGTGCTGCCGTATCCCGTGTTTTATCTGGTGATTGTGGCGCTGGTCGCCGGCTACATCCTCAAGAAAACGGTAATTGGTCGCTATGTCTATGCCGTGGGCAGTAATGAAGTGGCGGCGCACCTTTCCGGGATCAACGTTCAGCGCGTCAAAATCTTTGTCTATGCCTTCTGCGGCCTGCTGACCGGCATTGCCGGGGTGATTCTGGCCTCGCGTCTAAACTCCGGTCAGCCAACGGTCGGCGTCGGTTATGAACTGGAAGCCATTGCCGCAGTGGTGATCGGCGGCACCAGTCTGATGGGCGGAATTGGCACTATTGGCGGCACCATCATCGGTGCATTCATTATGAGCGTATTGAAAAACGGCCTGAACCTGATGGGGGTCTCTCAGTTCTGGCAAATGGTTGCGATGGGCATTGTGGTCGTCGCCGCTGTCTACCTCGATACGTTACGCAAAAAGATTCGTTGATTTACGCTCCCGGCAGTCACGGGGAACACTGACCCTGACGTTAAGGGTGACACACTCACAACGGAGTACAACAATGAAAACCAGGCATTTTGTCTATGCGTTATCCCTGCTGGCGTGCATCACTTCCAGTGCGCTAGCGAAAGATTTGAACCTTCCGGTCATCAGTAAAGGCTTCCAGCATGAATTCTGGCAAACCGTGAAAATGGGGACGGAAGCAGCAGCGAAAGAGTTGGGCGATAAAACCAGCTATGTCGGACCTGCGGACGAAACTCAGATTGCGGAACAAATTCAGCTGGTTGAAAACGCCATGGCGCAAAAGCCGAACGGTCTGCTGCTGGCGGCGCTGGATGCCAATGCGCTTGCTCCTCTGGTGGAAACGGCGAATTCGCGTGGTATTAAGGTTGTCACCTTTGACTCCGGCGTAAACTCGGATATTCCGGTTAGCTTCGTGGCGACCAATAACCGCAAAGCTGGCGCTGAAGCGGCGGACGCGCTGGCGGCGCAAGTGAATAATAAAGGTAAAGTCGGCATTATCGCTCATGTCGCCGGGACGTCGTCAGCGATTGAACGCTCGGAAGGGTTCATTGCCCGCATGAAGGAAAAGTATCCGGATATCAAGGTGCTGCCCGTACAGTACAGTGATGGCGATCCACAAAAAGCGATGGATAAGACCATTGATATGATTCAGGCCAACCCCGATCTGGCCGGGATTTATGGCACCAATGAAGGCTCAACGCTGGGCGTCGCCAACGCTATCGACAGTCAGAATCTGAAAGGGAAAGTGAAAGTCATTGGTTTTGACAGTACCGAAGCGATTATTCACTTCCTGAACACCGGTGTGATCCAGGGCTTTGTCGTCCAGGATGCTTATCAGATTGGTTACCAGGGGATTAAAACCTTGAATGCGGCACTGTCCGGGCAAACGGTCGCGAAAGAGATCGATATCCCGGTGAAATTTGTGAGCGCCCAGAACATCAATACGCCGGAAATAGACAAGTTGTTACATCCTTTCGGTAAGAAATAAACCGGCAGGGGGCGGTATCTTCGCCCCCCGCTTACCAGGTGAGATCAACGGCGTGCGCTTAACCGACTGATGCGGTAAGACAAAAGTGTAAAATGATTTTATGATTGTCAATTGACGCTTGGACGGTGACTGGGGCACATACATGGCTAAAACAGTAGAACAGATAGCCAGCGACCTGAATTTATCGGTGACAACCGTGAGACTGGTGCTAAACGGAAAAGCTGAACAGTATCGAATCAGCCTCAAAACGCAAACGCGTATTAATGAATATGTTGAGCGATATGGTTATGTGATTAACCATTCCGCCCGCAGCCTGAAGCTGAATAAAACGGATACGCTTGGCCTGATTGTTCCCAATATTTCTAACGTCTTCTTTGCCACATTGGCAGAGAAACTCGAGCAGCGCTGCCGCCGATCCGGTTATCAGCTGATGATTAGCTGTACTTATGATGATGTCGATTACGAAAACAAAATCACCAAGGCTTTAATTGCCCGTAATGTGGACGGTCTTTTTATTGTCCCGTCAACGTTAGAAAACCAGCAGCATCATTTACGTCAGGTGAGAAAACCGATGGTATTGCTGGACCGTGATTTTAAATACACGGATAACGCGCTGGTGGAAAGTCACAATATTTCAGGCGGTGAACATTTAACCCAAAGTTTGCTGGATGCTGAAAAGTTACCGGTCTGGTTTCTGGTGGGCGATACCGGTTTGCCCAGTATCAGCGACCGTCTGACGGGTTACCTGAATGCGCTCAGTAAAAAAGGGATTCATCATCGTGACTGGGTGCGCGAAGGGCCGGTGAACACCCCGGAAGGGGGATACCAGATCATGCAGGCTTTGATCGACGAAGCAGGATGTCCGCAGGCGTTTATCGCCTCGTCATTACCGGTGCTGGAAGGGGCAGTAAGAGCCATTCGTGACCGTTTTGGCGTTATTCCGCCCGAGATCAATATCGGTACGTTTGACGAACACCCGATGCTGGGATTCTTGTCCAATAACGTGTGGTCAATGCAGCAGGATGAGAACGCCTGGGCGGAAAAAGCGTTCACAATGATGCTCAACGCCATCGAAGATCGCCCTGTTCATGAGACGGTAAAAGTTGAAATGAAATTAATTAAGCGCTTAAGACAAAAATAATACGCGCGACAAAAAGAGTGTTATCAGTCATTGAACCGAGTACCCCGGAGAACTGAGATGGAAAGAACTCGTTTATCTCGAGAAATTATTGAAACCTGTCTTGAAATGACGCGCCTGGGATTAAACCAGGGGACGGCGGGAAATGTGAGCGCGCGTTATCAGGACGGTATGTTGATTACCCCGAGCGGCATTCCTTATGAACGAATGACCGAACAGATGATTGTCTACGTGGATAACGACGGCAAATACGAAGAGGGGAAATTACCGTCCAGCGAATGGCGCTTTCATCTGGCGGCTTATCAGACTCGCCCGGAAGCGAATGCTGTTGTGCATAACCACGCCATTCATTGTACCGCAGTGTCTATTCTCAACCGGCCGATCCCGGCCATCCACTATATGATTGCGGCGGCGGGAGGGAATTCCATTCCCTGCGCGCCCTACGCCACTTTTGGCACTCGCGAACTCTCAGAACATGTGGTCGTGGCGCTGAAAAATCGCAAAGCCACGCTGCTGCAACACCACGGTTTAATTGCCTGCGAGGAGAACCTGCAAAAGGCACTGTGGCTGGCGCACGAGGTGGAAGTGCTGGCGCAACTCTATATGAAGACGCTGGCGGTGATGGATCCGGTGCCGGTGTTATCCGATGAAGAAATCGCCGTAGTGCTCGAGAAGTTTAAAACCTACGGATTACGTATCGAAGAATAAGCGGTGCAGAGTCATCGTGGTTTGTGTGCCGGGTCGGACGGTCTGCGCCATCCGGCCCGCAATGCTATCGTGCCAGACGCAACTGTTGCAGGTTTCCGTCAAGCTGCAAATCGGTTTGCAACCGTGCGATATCACGGCATAAGAATGCCATCTCCCGGTGAGCCTCCAGCTTCTTACGCCATTTTACCGGCACTTCATCCAGATGTGCGTAGAGACCTTCCAGCGTCTGAAACTGCACCAACAGTTGGGTGGCGCTTTTCGGGCCAATACCGGCGACGCCGGGTACTTTTGAACTGCTGATCCCCGCCAGTCCCCAGTAATCCGGCAACTGCTGCGGTTGAACGCCAAACTCTTTTTCAATGAACGGCGCATCCAGCCAGCGTTTCTGAAAGTAATCGCGAATGCGTAACGTCGGAGAGAGCAACTGGCAATAGCCTTTGTCAGTCGACACGATAGTCGCCTGGTGGCCCGCTTGTGTGACTTTTACCGCCAGGGTTGCCGCCAAATCATCGGCTTCATTGCCGCTCGACACCCAACACGCGACGCCACGCTGTTCAAAGGCCGTGCGCAGGGCGGGCATTTCATTGTGCAGTTCATCCGGCATCGGTGGACGACCGGCTTTGTAGTCCGGAAGACGCTGGTGACGCCATCCACTGTTACGCGCTTCATCATCAAACACCGCCACGGCGTGGGTGGGCTGGCTGTGGACAATCAGCTGGTCAAGCGCGTGCAGACAGGTCTCCACACAGGGCGAACCCTGAACGGCATGGATCCGGCGAATTAAATTGAGTGCATCGACGATGAGCAGATGGACAGCCACGGTGTTCTCCCTTACCAGTCAGCGTGTAGGGTAACATTCAGGACGGAAGCAGGCTATTGCAGGAGGCTAAAACGGGAAGAGGCCTCGCAAAATGAGGCCTCTGAGTGCACGATTAATCGCAGGTGACAATCTTCATGGCCAGGCCGCCGCGAGAGGTTTCGCGGTACTTGGCGTTCATGTCTTTACCGGTTTCGTACATGGTTTCGATGACTTTATCGAGACAAACGCGAGGTTCGCTGGTACGGCGCAGGGCCATACGTGCTGCGTTGACCGCCTTGACGGATGCAATGGCGTTACGCTCAATGCACGGTACCTGAACCTGTCCTGCAACTGGATCGCAGGTCAGACCGAGGTTGTGTTCCATACCGATTTCCGCAGCAATACACACCTGCATCGGACTGCCGCCCAGCAGTTCTGCCAGACCGGCCGCCGCCATCGAGCAGGCCACACCGACTTCGCCCTGACAGCCCACTTCCGCGCCGGAAATGGAGGCATTCATCTTGTACAGTGAGCCAATCGCACTGGCGACCAGCATGTAGCGTGCCAGTGAGTTAGCGTTCACTTCGCGGATGAATTTGTCGTAGTAGGCGAGCACGGCTGGCACGATACCACAGGCGCCGTTCGTCGGTGCAGTAACCACGCGTCCGCCAGCGGCGTTCTCTTCGTTTACCGCCAGAGCGAACATGTTGATCCAGTCAACGACCGCCATCGGATCGGTGGTGGTTTTGTCGCTGCTCACCAGCATACGACGCAGCGCTGCCGCACGGCGGGGAACGCGCAGTTTTCCAGGCAGAACGCCCTCGGTGGTGATGCCGCGCTCAATGCCGCTGCGCATTACCTCCCAGACGTTAGCAAAGTGCTGTTCCAGCTCTTCTTTGCTGTGTAATGCCAGTTCGTTTTGCATCATCAGACCGGAAAGGGAAAGTCCGGTTTCCTGACAGTGTTTTTGCAAATCGGCAGCCGATTTGTACGGATACGGTACGTTGACCGGCGCACTGTTCGGTAAACCGAAATGTTCTTCATCAACGATGAAACCACCGCCAATGGAGTAATAAGTCTGGCTGTAGAGGACGTTATCGCCCGCCAGCGCGGTAATGCGCATCCCGTTCTCGTGCAGAGACAGGTTATCGGCATGGAAATTCATGCACTTATCAACCGGGAATTCAACTTCATGCTGACCGTTCGCCAGCAGCAGTCGCCCGTGGGTGTTCACATCCTGGATGAAGCCCGGGATGGCGTCGATGTCGACGGTATCCGGCAGATTTCCCGCCAGACCCATGATAATCGCGATATCGGTGTGGTGGCCTTTACCCGTCAGCGACAGGGAGCCATACACATCCACCACCACGCGGGTGACATCCGTCAGAATATGGCGGGCAATCAGATCATCCGTGAATTGTTTGCCAGCTTTCATTGGTCCAACGGTGTGTGAACTGGAAGGGCCAATGCCGATTTTGAAAATATCGAATACGCTAATCATAGGGCATCCATTGCGGTTATATCAGGGAGGAAGCGCCGCCCGAAAGCGGCGCTAAACAACTTAGCTGAACAGGGAGTAGAAAATCGCGGAGATAGCAATCAGACCCATCACGACAACAAACACGTTGCTGATGTGACCGCTGTATTTACGCATTGCCGGTACTTTCTGGATTGCGTACATCGGCATCAGGAACAGGATCATCGCGATGATTGGACCACCCAGGGTTTCAATCATACCGAGGATGCTCGGGTTCAGGGTGGCGACAATCCAGGTTGTTACCAGCATGAACAGCGCAGTGATGCGGTTCAGTTTGTTGATTTCGATAGACTTGCCTTTACCACGCAGAGATTTGATAACCATCCCGTTGAAACCTTCACGCGCGCCCAGGTAGTGGCCGAGGAAGGATTTGGTGATAGCAATCATTGCGATGATCGGTGCCATCCAGGCGATGATCGGCGCATTAAAGTGGTTTGCCAGGTAAGACAGAATCGAGATGTTCTGCTCTTTCGCTGCCGCCAGATCCGCCGGAGTCAGACTCAGTACGCAACTGAAGACAAAGAACATCACCGTCAGCACCATCATGATGTGAGCGAATGCCAGAATCTTCGAGCATTTTTTCTCTGCCGCGTCGCCGTACTCTTCACGCTTCGCTACCGCGAAAGAAGAGATAATCGGAGAGTGGTTGAAAGAGAACACCATCACCGGAATCGCCAGCCACAGGGTCATCCACAGACCGTTGCCAGTCGTAGCCGCAGAATCAAAGGACAGGGTTTCCAGCGCAGCACCGCTCCACTGTGGGATCAGGTACAGTGCCAGCAGCATCAGTGCAGCGACAAACGGGAACACCAGGATGCTCATTGCCTTCACGATCATCTGCTCACCGAAGCGAACGATAGTCATCATCCCGACAATCAGGATCAGCGACAGGATCGCACGCGGTGGCGGGGTGATGGATAACTGGTGAGTCAGGAAGCTCTCAACCGTGTTGGTGATCGCGACACTATAGACCAACAGAATCGGGTAAATCGCGAAGAAGTACAGCAGGGTAATCAGTTTACCCGCGCCGATACCAAAGTGCTCTTCAACTACTTCTGTGATGTCTTCACCCGGATTTTTGCCGGACAGCACAAAGCGAGTCAGACCACGGTGGGCGAAGAAGGTCATCGGGAAGGCGAGGATTGCCATGATGATCAGTGGGATCATCCCACCGACACCTGCGTTGATTGGCAGGAACAATACGCCCGCACCGATAGCCGTGCCATAAAGGCCCAGCATCCACATGGTATCGGTCTTGCGCCATGCGCTTCGTGATTCAGTCGAAGCAATTGTGCTGGTTTGAATGGTTTCCATCTATTTCTCCTGGAGGAAGCTAAAAATCAGGAAAATGTTCCTGACCGTAAAACGAAATTCTTGCAGCGACGATTTTTATAAAATTTTTAACCGTAGTAATTTGCGGGCAGAAAGATACATTTAACTAATGAATCTATCAGTGATCGCGATCTCAAATGCAATAATCCACTTCTAATGTGGATATTTTTGGATCATTGGTCTGTTAAAAAATCATCACAGCGAATTTACGCGTGCGAAGGCTAGCATTAACAACATATTGACAGAAAGGATTGCCAGACAGATGCGGAGGTTACGTTGTAAAAAGCGATCTTTATAGTGGTTTGTGGTGACTAATTTAAATTATGGATGATAAAACGCGGTTGCATTAGCGAGGTAATCGTTTGCGTAGCGATATTTTTTGTATGATGTATTAGCAGGCTTAATAAAGTGAACGTGTTATCTCATTGGTAATTATAGAAAAACCGGAAGGGCCATTCGCCGCTCCCGGTCCATGAAACGCTTTTCGCGTCAGGCGCAAATTTCGTAGCAGGGGATATAGGCGGTGCCTGGCAGCTTCATACGGTGCTGCGCAACAAAACCTTGCAGGAGATCGTCCATGCGACGCATCATTTTACTGTCGCCGTGGATTTTGTATGGCCCAAACTCTTCAATGGCGCGGATACCCACTTCCTTAACGTTACCCGCTACAATGCCGGAGAAGGCGCGACGCAGGTCTGCCGCCAGTACCTCAACCGGTTGGTCAGGGTACAGCTTCAGGTTGGCCATGTTCTCGTGGGACGGTTCGAACGGCATTTGCAGATCCGGCGTGATACGAATCGACCAGTTGAAGCTGTAGGCATCACCGGTATCACGACGGTTCTCTTTCACCAGCGGCATCGCTTTTTTCATCAGGCGCGCCACTTCTGCTGCGTCATCAATGATAATGCGGTAATGCGTGCGCGCGGCTTCTCCCAGCGTATGCACGATGAACTCATCCAGCACGCGGAAGTAATCAGCGCTCTCTTTCGGGCCGGTGAGGATGAGCGGTAGAACCTGATCTTTGTTCGCCGGATTCATCAGGATCCCCAACAGATACAGTAACTCTTCCGCTGTACCGACACCGCCCGGGAAGATGATAATGCCGTGGGCGATACGCACGAAGGCTTCCAGACGTTTTTCAATGTCCGGCATAATGATCAGTTCGTTAACCAGCGGGTTCGGTGGTTCAGCGGCGATAATCGACGGCTCAGTCATCCCAATAAAACGGCTGTCTTTATAACGCTGTTGCGCATGACCCACCGCGGCGCCTTTCATCGGCGCTTCCATCGCGCCAGGCCCGCAACCAGTACAGATGTTCAGCTCGCGCAGACCTAACTGTGTCCCGACGCGTCGGGCGTACAGGTATTCGTTTTCATTAATCGAGTGGCCGCCCCAGCAGACCACCATGTTTGGCGCTTCGCCCACGTGCAGCGCTCTGGCATTGCGCAAAATAGAGAACACCAGGTTAGTAATGTGCACGGAGCTTTCGAGATCCAGATGCTGGAAACGGCCCGCGTTATGAATCTGCCCGTTAACAAACAGAATATCGCGCAGCACGGCAAACAAGTTCGCCTGCAGTGCGCGAATGATACGGCCATCGACGAAGGCATCTTCTGGCGGGTTGATCAGTTCCAGCTTCACGCCGCGTTCGCGACGCAGCACGTTAATGTCGAAACTTTCAAAGCGGGACAGCAGCTCTTTGCTGTTGTCAGTCAGACTGCCGGAGTTTAAAACGGCAAGCGAACAGTTACGAAACAGTTGATACAGGTCGCTGCTGGCCGTGCGTTTAAGCATATCGACTTCCAGTTGCGACAACATGTCCATTGAGCCAAGCGGGCTAATATGTGTAATCAAGTAAACTCCTTATGGGACGCAAAACGTCATTCCCTGTAGAGTACAATAGCCCTGGCTTATGACCTTTCACAACCTTACGCGTGGAATCCGACCCGCAAAATTGTGAAATAATTCACTGTCGAACTAATCTGCCGGTTGCCGGAACGAAGTCGGTGTTGCTCCGCCATGGGTTAATATCCAGACCACCACGGCGCGTATAGCGTGCATAAACGCTCAGTTTTTCCGGCTGACAGAAGCGTAGCAGGTCGTTGAAAATGCGTTCTACGCACTGCTCGTGAAACTCGTTATGATGGCGGAAAGAGATCAGATAACGGAGTAGTTTTTCGCGATCGATCTTGCGTCCGCGATACTGAATTTGTATGGAGCCCCAGTCCGGCTGATGGGTGATCAGACAGTTTGATTTCAACAGATGACTCACCAGCGTCTCTTCTACCACTTTTTCACCGCTGGTGGCGGACTGCAGATAATCGGTAGTGAACTGGTAGTTATCGATGTCAATGTCCTGATCATCAATGCAGGTGCCGTGAAAATGCGCGACCGGCTGTCCTTCCAGCTCATCGAGACGGTATAGCGCAACGGTCACTTTCCCTTCAGCACAGGCGCGCAAATCGTTTTCCAGCGTCTGTTGTACCGCTTCCCAGGAGTCAAACCGCGTCTGGTTAAAACTGTTCAGATACAGCTTAAAGCTTTTGGATTCAATCAGATTGAGGCTGGTGTAATCCAGTTCCACATGACCCACCGCCACCTGTGGTAATCCCCTGGCATTCAGCCATGACAGTTCATACAACGTCCAGATATCGGCACCGTGAAACGGCAGGCTGTCAGCTTTTAGACCCAGCGGGTCGCGATTCAGACTGCGAGGCACGCCCTGTAACAGGCTGGGGTCGTAAATATCCCGGTAATCCGTTGATTTACCGAGCGTCAGGCCATCAAGAGCCTGATGGTTTTCATAAGAAGACATGTTTCACCGTCATAAACCAGATACACTATGCGCCAAGTGTATCCTGGCTTTTATGAAGAGAGAAACCGGTGGACGAACAGACAGCTTTAGCCCTGAAGGATTTTACAGCGCGTTACTGTGACGCATGGCATGCAAAAAACAGCAGTTGGCCGATGAGCGAAGAACTGTATGGCGTGCCTTCTCCCTGCATTATCTCGACTACCCGTGATGCTGTGTACTGGCAACCGCAGCCGTTTGAAGGTGAACAGAATGTAAACGCGGTTGAACGCGCCTTCGATATTGTGGTACAACCTGCGCTTCACGCATTTTATACCACGCAGTTTGCCGGGGATATGCGCGCGCAGTCAGGCAGCGAAACGCTGACGCTGTTGCAAACCTGGAGCGAGGATGATTTCAGACGGGTTCAGGAGAACCTGATTGGTCATCTGGTGACGCAGAAACGTTTGAAACTGTCGCCGACCCTTTTTATTGCCACACTGGACAATGAACTGGAGGTCATTTCGCTCTGCAATCTGTCGGGGGAAGTGATCAAAGAAACGCTGGGAACCCGTAATCGTTCCGTCCTGGCCCCTTCTCTTGCGGATTTCCTTACGCACCTTAATCCTCTTCTGTAATCCATTTCACTCATGAATATGTGAGAGATCTCTTACAAGCCCTGTAGGAGATCGCCAGGTAGTAAATGAAGATATCACGAAGTAAAAATGGCTAATAACCTAATAAATCATCGAGTTAATGATTTTATGTCAACTTTCATATGAAATTTTCCTTAAGGCATTGCCTGTAAGCATCTTGTAAGACGGCGTGAAAAAGGCGATTCTATGTACGTCGACAGGGAGTCGCACAACGAAGTGAACATCAGGATGATGACACTTCAGCAGGACACACCAGGACGGTGTTACAGGGAAAGGCTTCAGGATGAAGTGAAGAGGATAACGCGGGAATGCGTTAAAGGACACCTCCAGGAAGGAGAACGAGAGCCGGTCAGGATAGTCGGTGGGTCAGGATGGCCAGGATGCTTCAGGATGAAGTAATCACATCGGGGTGGTGTGAGCAGGATGCAAAATGTTCAGGATGAACAACAGGTCGCAAGACCAGAGGAAAAGTTGTCACGGATGAGCAGGGAGCACAAAAAGTAGCTGGAATGCTGCGAAACGAACCGGGAGCACTGTTTTTACAGTGCTCCCTTTTTTTGCTTCTCATTTTACTGGTGGTATCCTTCGCGCCAGATTTTTCATCATTGAGGTGACTTTCATGACGACTCATGACCGTGTGCGTCAGCAGCTTCATGCACTTGAAGCGTTGCTGCGTGAGCATCAACACTGGCGGATGGATGAACCCGAAGCCCACCTGTTTACCAGCACCCAACCGTTTTGTATGGATACGATGGAACCCATTGAGTGGCTGCAATGGGTCCTTATCCCCCGCATGCATGCGCTACTGGACAGTGCGCAACCGCTGCCCGAGGCGTTTGCCGTCGCACCTTATTACGAAATGGCGCTGACCACCGATCATCCGCAGCGCGAAATCCTGCTGGAGGCGTTGCAGGCGCTGGATGCGCTTTTTGCGCAAGATAAATCCTGATGCTGGAAATTCTGTATCAGGATGAATGGCTGGTTGCGGTCAACAAGCCTTCCGGCTGGCTGGTGCACCGCAGCTGGCTGGATCGAGACGAAAAAGTGGTGGTGATGCAGACCGTGCGTGACCAGATTGGTCAGCATGTGTTTACCGCGCATCGCCTCGACAGACCAACATCCGGCGTCCTGCTGATGGGCTTATCCAGTGAAGCCGGACGCCGTCTCGCGCAGCAGTTTGAGCAACACCAGATCCATAAGCGCTATCACGCCATTGTCCGTGGTTGGTTAATGGAAGAGGCGGTACTCGATTATCCGCTGGTGGAGGAACTGGATAAAATCGCCGACAAGTTTGCCCGCGAAAACAAAGACCCACAGCCTGCGGTAACTCATTACCGTGGCCTCGCCACCGTTGAAATGCCCGTGGCAACCAGGCGTTATCCGACGACTCGTTACGGACTGGTGGAACTGGATCCGCAAACGGGACGCAAGCATCAGCTCAGACGTCATCTGGCGCACCTGCGCCATCCGATTATTGGCGACAGCAAGCATGGCGATTTGCGGCAGAACCGCAGTGCAGCGGAACATTTTGGCTGCAACCGACTGATGCTGCATGCCAGCCAGCTTTCGCTGACTCATCCGTTTACCGGTGAACCGTTGACGATTCATGCCGGGCTGGATACGGTCTGGATGCAGGCGCTATCACAGTTTGGCTGGCAGGGACTTCTCCCTGATAATGAAAGGGTTGAGTTAAGTGAGCCAGCAGGTCAGGATGAACGCATACGTTCTTCATTCAGGGAGTAATTAAGCATGGCGGAAATCGGGATTTTTGTCGGGACAATGTATGGTAACGCGCTACTGGTGGCCGAAGAGGCCGAAGCGATCCTGACGGCCCAGGGGCACAATGCGACCGTTTTTGAAGATCCTGAACTGACGGACTGGCAGAAATATCAGGATAAAATCGCGCTGGTGGTCACCTCAACGACCGGGCAGGGCGATTTACCTGACAGCATTGTGCCGTTGTTTCAGGGAATCAAAGACCAACTGGGTTTCCAGCCAAATCTGCGTTACGGCGTGATTGCGTTAGGCGACAGCAGCTACGTCAATTTCTGTAATGGCGGTAAACAGTTTGATGCCCTGTTACAGGAGCAAAGCGCGCAGCGCGTGGGGGAAATGTTGTTGATTGATGCCAGTGAGCACCCGGAGCCCGAAAGCGAATCCAATCCCTGGGTTGAACATTGGGGCACACTCTTATCCTGAGAGTGAACCCTCCCCCTACCGGGAGGGGCTCTCTTATGGTGCCAGGCACGGGAACAACCTGATGCTATGCTACCCATACTGAATCGAGTTAGCCTCGGGCAAACGCCCCTAAATACCCTCAACACAGAAGGGTTTTTAGGGGCGTTTTCATAGGGTCAAGCGACCTGTTTCACACTCCTGCCTTTTCCACGTAAGTCCCACGCGATTTCCGTTACAGGTTTTCAATTCCGTGAAGTCGCTTCCATCACCCTGGGCTTTTGCCATAAACATAAGTGATACATCACCTAAATGTTGGGTTCTTGCACGGTGAGCAAGAACCGGGTGCTTTTTATACTTCTCCTGCCAGTTATAAAAAATGCAGTTAGCAAGGCGAACGACCTAATAAAAGCTGCAATAAAAAACACGAAACGTCACCTCTGATCCCCTACCAGTTGTGCTGTTCAGAGTGAGCGTGACTAACGCGAAAATTCAGGAGTGCAACAATGAGTTCATTAAGTCAGGCTGCGAGCGGTGCGGAAAAACGCACCAATGCCCGCTACTGGATAGTGGTGATGTTGTTTATCGTCACCTCCTTCAACTATGGCGACCGCGCCACCTTATCCATTGCTGGTTCGGAGATGGCCAAAGATATTGGTCTGGATCCGGTCGGCATGGGTTACGTTTTCTCTGCGTTCTCATGGGCCTACGTTATCGGGCAGATCCCGGGCGGCTGGCTGCTGGACCGTTTTGGTTCCAAACGCGTTTACTTCTGGTCCATCTTCATTTGGTCCATGTTTACCCTGTTACAGGGCTTCGTCGATATCTTCAGCGGATTCGGCATTATCGTCGCGCTGTTTACCTTGCGCTTCCTCGTCGGTCTGGCGGAAGCGCCGTCCTTCCCCGGCAACAGTCGCATCGTCGCGGCCTGGTTCCCGGCACAGGAGAGGGGAACGGCGGTCGCAATCTTTAACTCTGCGCAGTACTTTGCCACCGTTATTTTTGCCCCAATCATGGGCTGGCTGACGCACGAAGTGGGTTGGTCGCATGTGTTCTTCTTTATGGGCGGCCTTGGGATTGTCATCAGCTTTATCTGGCTGAAAGTGATCCACGAGCCAAACCAGCATCCGGGCGTGAACAAGAAAGAGCTGGAATACATAGCAGAAGGCGGTGCGCTGATCAACATGGATCAGAAAGACACCAAAGCCAAAGTGCCGCTTAGCGTGAAATGGGGACAGGTCAAGCAGTTGCTGGGTTCCCGCATGATGATCGGTGTGTATATCGGTCAGTACTGCATTAACGCGCTGACCTACTTCTTTATCACCTGGTTCCCGGTTTATCTGGTACAGGCTCGCGGTATGTCGATCCTGAAAGCGGGCTTTGTGGCCTCGGTTCCTGCGGTGTGCGGATTTATCGGCGGGGTGCTGGGCGGCATTATCTCCGACTGGCTGATGCGTCGGACCGGCTCACTGAACATTGCGCGTAAAACGCCTATCGTGATGGGGATGTTGTTGTCGATGGTGATGGTGTTCTGTAACTACGTCAACGTCGAGTGGATGATCATCGGTTTCATGGCGCTGGCGTTCTTTGGTAAGGGCATCGGTGCCCTGGGCTGGGCGGTGATGGCTGATACAGCGCCGAAAGAGATCAGCGGCCTGAGCGGGGGTCTGTTCAACATGTTCGGCAACATCTCTGGCATCGTGACACCCATTGCCATTGGCTACATCGTTGGCACGACCGGCTCCTTCAACGGTGCGCTGATTTATGTGGGCGTGCATGCGTTGATCGCGGTACTGAGCTACCTGGTGCTGGTGGGGGATATTAAACGTATCGAACTGAAACCGGTCGCAGGACAACTATCATGACGACACAATCCAGCCCCGTTATCACGGACATGAAGGTCATTCCGGTCGCCGGACATGACAGTATGCTCCTCAACATTGGCGGTGCGCATAACGCGTATTTTACCCGCAATATCGTGGTGCTAACCGATAACGCCGGGAACACCGGCGTCGGTGAAGCGCCGGGCGGAGAGGTTATCTACCAGACGCTGGTTGATGCCATTCCGATGGTGCTCGGTCAGGAAGTGGCCCGACTGAATAAAGTGGTCCAGCAGGTCCACAAAGGCAATCAGGCCGCTGACTTTGATACGTTTGGCAAAGGCGCCTGGACATTCGAACTGCGTGTCAATGCGGTGGCCGCGCTGGAAGCCGCGCTGCTTGATCTGCTGGGCAAGGCGCTCAACGTGCCGGTCTGCGAACTGTTAGGGCCAGGCAAGCAGCGTGATGCAGTGACCGTGCTCGGTTATCTTTTCTACGTGGGCGACAGAACCAAAACCGATCTGCCTTATCTGGAGACCACACCGGGCAACCATGACTGGTATCACCTGCGCCATCAGGAAGCACTCAACAGCGATGCCGTGGTGCGTCTGGCGGAAGCCTCGCAGGATCGCTACGGTTTTAAAGATTTCAAACTCAAAGGCGGCGTGCTGCCAGGTGAGCAAGAGATCGATACCGCTCGCGCGCTGAAAAAGCGATTCCCGGATGCGCGTATTACCGTTGATCCCAACGGTGCCTGGCTGCTTGAAGAGGCGATCACGCTGTGCAAAGGGTTGAACGATGTGCTCACTTACGCAGAAGATCCGTGTGGCGCCGAGCAGGGCTTTTCCGGGCGCGAAGTGATGGCCGAATTCCGTCGCGCCACGGGATTGCCGGTGGCGACGAACATGATCGCCACTAACTGGCGCGAAATGGGCCATGCGGTAATGCTGAATGCCGTTGATATCCCGCTTGCCGATCCGCATTTCTGGACGCTTTCCGGTGCGGTACGTGTGGCACAGTTGTGCGACGACTGGGGGCTGACCTGGGGCTGCCACTCTAACAACCACTTCGATATTTCACTGGCGATGTTTACCCACGTTGGCGCGGCAGCGCCGGGTAAACCGACCGCCATCGACACGCACTGGATCTGGCAGGAGGGCGATTGCCGCCTGACGAAAAATCCTCTTGAGATTAAAAACGGAAAAATTGCTGTCCCTCACGCGCCTGGACTGGGTGTTGAACTGGATTGGGATCAGGTGCAGAAGGCGCATGACGCTTACAAAAAACTGCCAGGCGGTGCGCGAAATGACGCCGGTCCGATGCAGTACCTGATCCCCGGCTGGACTTTTGACCGTAAACGTCCCGTTTTCGGCCGTCACTGACTTGTATAAGGACTCAACAATGAACGCACAATTTACTACTCCTGTTGTAACGGCAATGCAGGTTATTCCGGTTGCGGGCCACGACAGTATGCTGATGAACCTGAGCGGAGCGCATGCCCCGTTCTTCACGCGTAATATTGTGATTATCAAAGATAATTCCGGTCATACTGGCGTGGGTGAAATCCCCGGTGGCGAAAAAATCCGTAAGACGCTGGAAGACGCGATCCCGCTGGTGGTGGGTAAACAGCTTGGTGAGTACAAAAACGTGCTGAATGCGGTGCGCAATACTTTTGCCGATCGTGACTCAGGCGGCCGCGGTCTGCAAACGTTTGACCTGCGTACCACCATCCACGTGGTCACCGGCATTGAAGCTGCGCTGCTGGATCTGCTGGGACAGCATCTGGGCGTAAACGTGGCGTCTTTGCTGGGGGACGGTCAACAGCGTAGCGAAGTAGAAATGCTCGGCTATCTGTTCTTCGTCGGTAACCGCAAAGCCACACCGCTGCCGTATCAGAGCCAACCGGATGAGCAATGCGACTGGTATCGTCTGCGTCATGAAGAAGCGATGACACCCGATGCGGTCGTCCGTCTGGCAGAAGCGGCGTATGAAAAATACGGTTTCAATGACTTCAAACTGAAAGGCGGCGTGCTGGCTGGGGAAGAAGAGGCGGAGTCGATTGTGGCGCTGGCAAAACGCTTCCCACAGGCGCGCGTCACGCTGGATCCTAACGGTGCCTGGTCACTGAATGAAGCGATCAAAATCGGTAAATACCTGAAAGGTTCGCTGGCCTACGCGGAAGATCCGTGTGGTGCTGAGCAGGGCTTCTCGGGTCGTGAGGTGATGGCGGAGTTCCGTCGCGCCACCGGTCTGCCGACCGCGACCAATATGATCGCCACCGACTGGCGTCAGATGGGCCATACGCTGTCATTACAGTCGGTGGATATCCCGCTGGCTGACCCGCACTTCTGGACGATGCAGGGTTCTGTGCGCGTCGCGCAGATGTGCCATGAGTTCGGTCTGACCTGGGGTTCACACTCCAATAACCACTTTGACATTTCGTTGGCGATGTTTACCCATGTGGCTGCGGCGGCGCCGGGCAAGATCACGGCGATCGACACTCACTGGATCTGGCAGGAAGGCAACCAGCGTCTGACCAAAGCGCCGTTTGAAATTAAAGGCGGTATGGTGCAGGTACCGGCGAAACCGGGTCTGGGCGTTGAACTGGATATGGACCAGGTAATGAAAGCTCACGAGCTGTATCAGAAGCATGGTCTGGGCGCGCGTGATGACGCGATGGGGATGCAGTATCTGATCCCGAACTGGACGTTCGATAACAAACGTCCATGCATGGTTCGTTAAGATGTCGACCGGTCCCAAAAGGACCGGTTATTTTTTATTGGTAAACCGGGTGTATGCTTAGCTGAGTCAACATGCGTAAGGACGGCTTATGAAAATAGTGATCGCACCGGACTCGTATAAGGAAAGTTTGAGTGCTCTCGAGGTGGCGAACGCCATTGAGCAAGGTTTTCGTGAAATCTGGCCCGATGCGGATTACGTAAAACTTCCGGTTGCTGATGGCGGTGAAGGAACAGTTGAAGCCATGGTGGCGGCGACGGCGGGACGCATTGTTGATGTCGACGTCACGGGTCCGCTGGGGGAACCCGTCACCGCGTTTTTCGGCTTATCCGGCGACGAGCGCACGGCTTTCATTGAGATGGCGGCAGCCAGCGGCCTGGAGCAGGTGCCTGTCGCGTTACGCGATCCATTAAAGACAACCTCCTGGGGAACCGGGGAGTTGATTCGTCATGCGCTGGATGCTGGCGTAGATCATATTATTATCGGGCTCGGCGGCAGTGCGACCAACGACGGCGGTGCGGGCATGGTGCAGGCGTTGGGGGCAAAATTGCTCGATGCCCGGCAGAATGAAATTGGTAAGGGCGGAGCAGCGCTCGATGCGCTTACACGGATCGATATCAGCCAGTTGGATCCGCGTCTTGCCGCATGCCGTATTGAAGTCGCGTGTGATGTGACTAACCCGCTGACCGGTAAAGAGGGGGCGTCAGCGGTGTTTGGTCCACAGAAAGGGGCTACGGCAGAGACGATCGATCGTCTGGATACAGCACTGGTGCATTATGCGCAGATTATCACCCGCGATCTGGAGGTGGATGTCCTTGAACTGGCTGGCGGCGGTGCGGCAGGCGGGATGGGCGCGGCGCTGTATGCGTTTTGCGGTGCGCAACTGCGACGCGGAATTGAGATAGTCACCGATGCGCTACAACTGGATGCATGCGTTGCGGATGCCGATCTGGTGGTGACCGGCGAAGGGCGCATGGATAGCCAGACGATCCACGGTAAAGTTCCGGTAGGAGTGGCGAAGGTGGCAAAGCGCTACCACAAACCGGTGATCGGTATTGCCGGTAGCCTGACGGCCGATGTCGGCATCGTCCATGAACATGGGCTGGATGCCGTCTTTAGCGTGATTTATACCATCTGTACGCTGGACGATGCGTTGAAGAACGCCGCAGAGAACGTGCGCATGACCGCGCGCAACGTCGCGGCGACGCTCAAAATGGGACAGACGCTACGCTGATCGACAGGCCGGATGGCGCGCTGCCTGTCCGGCCTACAATAGCCATTTTCGCGCTTCACGCGCCACGTTATCCATCTCGTCCAGCAGTTCCAGAAACTCGGGTTCCAGATCTTCTTCTGGCGTCCCTTCGCGTAACTGGCTTTCCAGCAACTGACACAAATTCTTCATGCGCGGTACGCCGCTATAACCGCAACTGCCATGCAGCTTATGAATCAAATCGATTAATCCTTGTGGATTTTCCCCTACCAACTGCTCTTCGATTTTATTACGCACTTCCGGCAGAAAATCGATCAGCATTTGCAGCATATCGCGTGCCAGATCGGGTTTTCCGGCGGCCTGGCGTAGCGCCAGTTGCCAGTCCAGCGTGGCATTTGGGTTGAAAACCGGTTCGATCGGTTCAGCGCTAAGCCGGCGTGTCGGAACACTTGCGCCAGGTTTGTAGCGTTGCAGCAGATTAAACAGCTTCTCTTCTTCGATCGGTTTTGCCAGATAGTCATTCATTCCGGCACTCAGCAATTTCTCTTTCTGGCCTGCCATCGCGTGCGCGGTGACGGCGATCACCGGGGTTTGCTGTTGATGAGGAAGCTGGTGGATCAGTTCGCAAGCCCGAATGCCATCCATGTCCGGCATCTGAATATCCATCAGGATCAGATCAAACTGCATCTGCTTCGCGCGATCGACCGCCTGTTGGCCGCTATCACACAGCTCAACATGTTGAACCAGATCGTCCAGCAGTGCGCCAATCAGCTTCAGGTTGGCTGGATTATCATCAACCGCCATAACCGTCATGGCAATTTTGCTTTCGTCTGAGACCAGCGCGCTTTCGGGGTGATTCTGACGACACAAATCCACCAGCGCGGGCAGCAGACGCGTGGAGGTCAGGGGTTTTAGCAGACAACTTGCCACACCGTCCTGTTTGAGTTTCTCGGCGTTCACCTGAGCGTGGCACGGCAGCGCCAGCATCAGGAATTCGGTCATTTTGGTTGCCTGAATCAGCCGCTCGTGCTGCATTGTCAGCGGCTCTTTGAAGGTGACGGCAACGCCAAGCAGCATAAAGTCGTAGTGCTCAACGGCCAGTGCGGAAAACGTTGGGCTATAAATCACCTCCAGCGGCGTTTCGCTAAGAATATCCAGCGTACACTGCGCGGCGGCGGCATTTGGCTCGATGTAGGCAATACGTTTACCCACCAGGCAGGTGGTCGCCGGGCCATCCTTAATCACATTCGGATTCAGATCGAGATTGATGTGGAACCAGAAGGTTGAGCCGCGATTCGGCTGGCTGTGGAAGGAGATATCGCCGCCCATCTCGTTAACCAGCTTCTGCGTGATCACCAGCCCCAGTCCGGTACCGCCGTGGCGACGGGAAATACTGGCATCGGCCTGACGGAAAGCCTGGAACAGGCGTGACTGGTCGCGCTCGGGGATACCGATGCCGGTATCGCGGATCTGCACTTCGATCTGCACTTTGGTGTTACTCAGCGAACGCTTTTCCACCAGAATGTCGATGTTGCCGCTCTCGGTGAATTTAATCGCGTTACCGACCAGATTAGTGATGACCTGCTGCAAACGCAGCGGGTCGCCAATCACGTTATCCGGTACGTCATTCTTAATATTGAGCGTCAGCTCCAGCCCTTTGTCGTGCGATGAATGTGCCAGCAGCGTCACCACTTCATCGAGCGTATTGCGCAGGGCAAAGGGAATGCTTTCGAGAATAAGTTTACCCGCTTCCAGCTTAGAGAAATCGAGAACGTCGTTGATGATTGCCAGCAGGTTATTTGCCGAACGCTCGATGGTATTCAGGTGGTCGCGCTGGGTGGTATTCAGCTCGGTTTTCAGCGTCAGGCGCGTAAAGCCGATCACGCCGTTCAGCGGGGTACGCAGCTCATGGGACATGTTGGCCAAAAATTCAGACTTGATGCGGGCGGCTTCCTGCGCACGCTTTTTCGCGAGATCCAGCTCGACGTTTTGGATCTCCATCTGCTCGAGCGTTTCACGCAAATCGGAGGTCGCCTGATCGATATTGTGCTGCATCTCTTCGTGATAGGCCGCGAGCGACATGGCCATTGAGTTAATGCCGTTTTTCAACACATCCAGCTCGCCGAGCATAAAGCCCTCCACGCGGCTGTCGAGTTGCCCCCGGCGGATGCGGTCAACCGTATTGACCATGTTGCGAATCGGCCCTGTCACATCGCGCATCAGACGCCAGCCAAAGATCAGCGCAATGCCGATACAAAACAGCATCATGACGGAAGAAATGAAGATTTCTTTATACTGTTGTAAGCGGACCGACTTGAGATCGAGTTCAAGCGCCACATATCCCAACATATTACCCGCGTTTTTCGCATCAGTGGCCGGGGATTCGTCAAGCGAATAGCTTTCTGAAATGATCGGCGTGCGCAGGATTAAAATATCGCCCTGACCCTCAACGCTCAGTCGGCGCGGAAACGGTGAGCCCGGAGGCAGTTGCATTTCCGACGGATTGAGATTGAAATTCGAGGTGACGAAGAGGTGATTGTTCTCGTCGTAGACCGAAATCGCCCGCACAATCTCTGAGTGGCGGCGATGCAAAACGCTAATGAGCTGGCCGATGGATTCGCGGTTTTGCAGGTTCATACCGTATTCGGTAGAGACCGCGAGAGGCTCGATGATACTGGCACCGGCATCTTCCAGTTGACGCTGCAAGTCGTGGTAGCGATGCACAACGAAAAAGATACTGAGCAGTAAACCGATAAGCACGGTCGGGGCCAGGATCAGAATCATCATGCGAGCGCGCAGGCTGTAGTTGGTCATGGAGTTCCGTTATGGGACAATTAGGGTCACACTGTTAAATTGAGAATATTCTCGTCGATGGCGCAATTCTACTCTGCAAAACGGCGCGTGACGACGCGCCAGATCATAACCGTTACCGTCAATGACCTCGATTCTTTTGGTCAGGGCGTTGCGCGACACAACGGAAAGACGTTGTTTATCCCCGGATTGTTGCCGCAGGAAAGTGCGGACGTGGCGATCACCGAAGATAAAAAACAGTACGCGAAAGCCCAGGTTAAGCGCCGTTTGAATGATAGCCCGGATCGCGTCACGCCGCGCTGTCCGCACTTTGGCATTTGCGGCGGCTGTCAGCAACAGCACGCGAGTATCGAACTGCAGCAGCGCAGTAAAAGCGCCGCGCTGTCACGCCTGATGAATAACGATGTCACCGAGGTGATCGCCGATGCGCCGTGGGGCTATCGCCGTCGCGCACGTTTAAGTCTCAACTTCCAACCCAAGACCCAGCAGTTCCAGATGGGATTTCGCAAGTCAGCGTCCAGTGACATCGTTGATGTCAGACAGTGCCCCATTCTGGTGCCCCAACTTGAAGCATTACTGCCCGATCTCAGGGCATGCCTTGGTAGCCTGCAGGGAATTCGCCATCTGGGACATGTTGAACTGGTGCAGGCAGACAGCGGTACGCTGATGATTCTGCGCCATACCGCGCCGTTAAGTCGCGCGGATAACGAAAAACTGGAACGCTTTTCGCATTCAAAGGGACTGTCTCTGTATCTGGCACCGCAAAGCGAGATACTGGAAACGGTTTCTGGTCAGACGCCCTGGTATGAATCAAACGGGCTACGCTTAAACTTCAGTCCGCGTGATTTTATTCAGGTCAATGCAGGGGTGAACCAGAAAATGGTGGCCAGCGCGCTGGAATGGCTGGACGTACAGCCTGGCGATCGCGTGCTGGATCTCTTCTGCGGGATGGGCAATTTCACACTCCCGTTGGCAACCCGGGCGGCAAGCGTTGTCGGGGTGGAAGGCGTGCCTGCGCTGGTGGAAAAAGGGCGCGAAAATGCACAACAAAATGGATTACACAATGTGACATTCTTTCATGAAAATCTTGAAGAGGATGTCACCCGACAGCCGTGGGCCAAAAACGGTTTTGATAAAATCTTGCTCGACCCTGCGCGCGCAGGGGCTGCGGGCGTGATGCAACATATTATAAAATTGCAGCCTGGCCGCATTGTTTATGTATCCTGTAATCCTGCCACGCTGGCGCGGGATAGTGACGCGTTATTACGCGCAGGATATCAAATACAACGGCTGGCGATGCTTGACATGTTCCCCCACACGGGACACCTGGAATCGATGGTATTGTTTGAGCATTCATAATGAATCACGACTTGTCGACTTCGACAGGTCACGTCCCTTAAGGAGAGGACAATGGTTGCGGTAAGAAGTGCGCATCTAAACAAAGCTGGGGAATTTGACCCGAAAAAGTGGATCGAAAGTCTTGGGATCACCAGCCAGCAGTCATGTGAACGCTTAGCCGAAACCTGGGCGTATTGCCTGCAACAGACACAGGGGCATCCGGATGCGGAACTGCTGCTGTGGCGTGGCGTGGAGATGGTGGAAATCCTCTCGACACTAAGTATGGATATCGACACGCTGCGGGCAGCGCTGCTGTTCCCTCTGGCAGATGCCAATGTCGTTAGCGAAGATACCCTGCAGGAAAGCGTAGGTAAGTCTATCGTCAATTTGATTCATGGCGTGCGTGACATGGCAGCCATTCGCCAGTTGAAAGCGACCCATACCGATTCCGTCTCCTCCGAGCAGGTCGACAACGTGCGGCGCATGCTGCTGGCGATGGTCGACGATTTCCGCTGCGTGGTCATCAAACTTGCTGAACGAATCGCCCATCTGCGCGAGGTGAAAGACGCGCCGGAAGATGAGCGCGTGTTGGCGGCAAAAGAGTGCACTAACATCTATGCGCCGCTGGCGAACCGATTAGGTATCGGTCAGCTGAAATGGGAGCTGGAAGATTATTGCTTCCGCTATCTGCATCCTGCCGAGTACAAACGCATTGCCAAACTGCTGCATGAACGGCGTATCGATCGTGAGCACTACATTGAAGAGTTCGTGAGTCATTTGCGCTCAGAGATGAAAACGGAAGGCGTAAAGGCGGAAGTGTATGGACGCCCGAAACACATCTACAGCATCTGGCGAAAAATGCAGAAAAAGCATCTGGCATTTGATGAGTTGTTTGACGTGCGCGCCGTGCGTATCGTCGCCGAGCGCTTGCAGGACTGCTACGCCGCGCTGGGCATTGTCCACACGCACTATCGCCATCTGCCGGATGAGTTTGACGACTATGTCGCCAACCCGAAACCGAATGGCTATCAGTCGATTCACACCGTGGTGTTGGGGCCCGGCGGCAAAACGGTAGAGATCCAGATTCGTACTAAACAAATGCATGAGGACGCTGAGCTGGGCGTCGCCGCGCACTGGAAGTATAAAGAAGGCGCAGCCGCAGGCGGGGCGCGTTCCGGCCATGAGGACCGCATTGCCTGGCTGCGTAAGCTGATCGCCTGGCAGGAAGAGATGGCGGACTCTGGAGAAATGCTCGACGAAGTGCGCAGTCAGGTGTTTGACGATCGGGTCTACGTCTTTACGCCGAAAGGCGATGTTGTGGATCTGCCCGCGGGCTCTACGCCGCTCGACTTTGCGTATCACATTCACAGTGATGTGGGGCACCGTTGTATTGGGGCGAAAATCGGTGGGCGCATCGTGCCGTTTACCTATCAGTTGCAGATGGGCGATCAGATCGAAATCATCACCCAGAAACAGCCGAACCCGAGCCGCGACTGGCTGAATCCGAATCTGGGCTATGTGACGACCAGCCGTGGGCGCTCGAAAATCCACGCCTGGTTCCGGAAACAGGACCGCGATAAGAACATCCTTGCCGGACGGCAGATTCTGGATGACGAGCTGTCGCATTTAGGGATCAGCCTGAAAGAAGCGGAAAAGCATCTGCTGCCGCGCTACAACTTCAACGAGCTGGAGGAACTGCTGGCGGCGATTGGCGGGGGCGATATCCGTCTGAACCAGATGGTGAACTTCCTGCAATCGCAGTTCAACAAACCGAGCGCCGCCGAAGAAGACGCCGCCGCGCTGAAACAGCTTCAGCAGAAAACGCATGCGCCGCAGAACCGGCGTAAAGACGATGGGCGTGTTGTTGTGGAAGGCGTAGGTAATTTGATGCATCACATTGCCCGTTGCTGCCAGCCGATTCCAGGCGATGAGATTGTTGGGTTTATTACCCAGGGCCGCGGGATTTCCGTCCATCGGGCGGACTGTGAGCAACTGGTCGAACTGCGTGCGCATGCGCCGGAACGCCTTGTGGACGCCGTGTGGGGTGAAAGCTATTCGGCGGGATACTCGCTGGTAGTGCGCGTACAGGCCAACGATCGCAGCGGTTTATTGCGTGATATCACGACGATTCTGGCGAACGAGAAGGTCAATGTGCTCGGCGTTGCCAGTCGTAGCGATACCAAACAGCAGCTTGCTACTATCGATATGACAATTGAAATCTACAACCTGCAGGTGCTGGGACGCGTGCTCAGCAAGCTGAATCAGGTTCCTGATGTGATTGACGCGCGTCGTTTGCACGGCAATTAATTTTACTTTCCAGGCCCGGTGGCGCCTCGCTTATCGGGCCTGTGTTTTCAGGATGTTCCAATGACCCAAATTGACCGCCTGCTTGGCATCATGCAACGCCTGCGCGACCCGAAAACCGGCTGTCCGTGGGATAACGAACAGACTTTCGTCACGCTCGCCCCTTACACCCTTGAAGAAACCTACGAAGTGCTCGACGCGATTTCCCGTGAGGATTTTGACGATCTGCGCGGTGAGCTGGGCGATCTACTGTTTCAGGTCGTGTTTTACGCACAAATAGCCCAGGAAGAAGGGCGCTTTGATTTCAATGATATTTGTGCCGCCATCAGTGACAAACTCGAGCGTCGCCACCCGCACGTTTTTGCGGATGCCCAGGCCAACAACAGCACTGAAGTGCTGGCCCGCTGGGAACAAATCAAAACCGGCGAACGGGCGCAAAAAGCGCAGCATTCTGCCCTCGATGATATTCCGCGCAGTTTACCAGCGCTAATGCGGGCGCAGAAAATCCAGAAGCGCTGTTCGAATGTCGGTTTTGACTGGACGACGCTGGGACCAGTGGTCGATAAGGTGTATGAAGAGATCGACGAGGTCATGCACGAGGCCCGGCAGGTCGTTGTCGACCAGGCTAAACTGGAAGAGGAAATGGGCGATTTGCTGTTTGCCACCGTCAATATGGCCCGTCATTTAGGCACCAAAGCGGAGACCGCTCTGCAAAAAGCCAACGAAAAGTTCGAGCGGCGTTTTCGTGAGGTCGAACGGATTGTGGCGGCGCGCGGCCTGGAAATGACCGGTGTTGACCTGGAAACGATGGAAGAAGTCTGGCAACAGGTAAAACGGCAGGAAATTGATCTCTAAGGGAATTGCGCGGTCAAGGGCGTTTTGTGTGATTTTTTAAATAACAAGCGCTTGATTTGCGTCAAAAACATTTACTTCAAAGAGGCTATTTTCTCTTCCCGTTATGTTGATGAGACACCGTGTATACTGCTTCTTCGAGTTATTCGAGTCGCAATACGGCGGCGACTGAAAGAATCCCCAGAAACATAGAAATGCTATGTGACTGGGGTGAGCGAAGGAAGCCAACACCGGTGCGGCTTGAAGAACGAAGGAGAGGGGATAATGAAAGTTTGTGGCGTACGTCATGTTCGGGTATACTACTTTCCCGTCCTGGTTATTCCATCGTTTCACCCTAACTTCTCAGGTTCAGCATGACAACGAACTATATTTTTGTGACCGGCGGGGTCGTATCCTCTCTGGGTAAAGGCATTGCCGCAGCCTCCCTCGCAGCCATTCTTGAAGCCCGTGGCCTCAACGTGACCATCATGAAACTGGATCCGTATATCAACGTCGATCCTGGCACCATGAGCCCAATCCAACACGGGGAAGTGTTCGTTACTGAAGACGGCGCTGAAACCGACCTGGACCTGGGTCACTACGAGCGTTTCATTCGCACCAAAATGAGCCGCCGCAACAACTTCACCACGGGTCGTATTTACTCTGACGTTCTGCGCAAAGAGCGCCGTGGCGACTATCTGGGCGCGACCGTACAGGTTATCCCGCACATCACCAATGCTATCAAAGAACGCGTGCTGGAAGGCGGCGAAGGCCATGACGTTGTGCTGGTCGAAATCGGCGGTACCGTTGGTGATATCGAATCTCTGCCGTTCCTTGAAGCGATTCGCCAGATGGCCGTTGAAATTGGCCGTGAACACACACTGTTTATGCATCTGACGCTGGTTCCGTACATGGCAGCGGCAGGTGAAGTGAAAACAAAACCGACGCAGCACTCTGTAAAAGAGCTGCTCTCTATCGGTATCCAGCCAGATATCCTGATTTGCCGCTCTGACCGCGCTGTCCCGGCAAACGAACGTGCGAAAATTGCATTGTTCTGTAACGTTCCGGAAAAAGCGGTGATTTCTCTGAAAGATGTCGATTCCATCTATAAAATTCCAGGCATGTTGAAATCACAGGGCCTGGACGATTATATTTGTAAACGATTCAGCTTAGAGTGTCCGGAAGCTAACCTGGCCGAATGGGAACAGGTAATTTACGAAGAAGCGAACCCGGCAGGCGAAGTCACGATTGGGATGGTCGGCAAGTACATTGAACTGCCGGATGCCTATAAATCCGTGATTGAAGCGCTGAAACACGGCGGTCTGAAAAATCGCGTGACCGTCAACATCAAGCTGATTGATTCGCAGGATGTTGAAACGCGCGGTGTCGAAATCCTGAAAGATTTGGACGCTATCCTGATCCCTGGCGGCTTCGGCTACCGTGGTGTAGAAGGCAAGATCGCGACTGCACGCTATGCGCGTGAGAACAATATTCCTTATCTGGGCATTTGCCTGGGTATGCAGGTTGCGTTGATTGAGTTTGCGCGTAATGTCGCCGGTATGGACAACGCCAACTCGACGGAATTTGTGCCAGACTGTAAGTACCCGGTTGTGGCGCTGATTACCGAATGGCGTGACGAAGACGGTAACGTTGAAGTCCGTACCGAGAAGAGCGATCTGGGTGGCACCATGCGTCTTGGCGCGCAGCAGTGTCAGCTTGGCGACGATAGTCTGGTCCGTCAGTTGTACGGCACGCCGACTATTGTTGAACGTCATCGCCATCGTTACGAAGTCAACAATATGCTGTTGAAACAGATTGAAGCTGCGGGTCTGCGTGTTGCAGGCCGTTCCGGTGATGATCAGTTGGTCGAGATCATTGAGGTACCGAATCATCCGTGGTTCGTGGCCTGTCAGTTCCATCCGGAATTTACTTCCACGCCACGTGATGGACATCCGCTGTTTGCTGGCTTTGTGAAAGCCGCCAGCGAGCATCAGAAGCGTCAGGCGAAGTAAGAAGTAAAAAAAGTTAGAACGGCAACGCGTACCAAAGGTACGCGTTGTTTGTCTGGAGTTTTAGTTTAACTTGTACTGAGGAAAACCTAATGTCCAAAATCGTTAAAGTCATCGGTCGTGAAATCATCGACTCCCGTGGTAACCCGACTGTTGAAGCCGAAGTACACCTGGAAGGTGGTTTCGTCGGTATGGCAGCAGCTCCGTCAGGTGCTTCTACAGGCTCCCGCGAAGCGCTGGAACTGCGCGATGGCGACAAAGCCCGCTTCATGGGTAAAGGCGTACTGAAAGCTGTTGGCGCGGTTAACGGCCCGATCGCTCAGGCTATCCTTGGCAAAGATGCCAAAGATCAGGCTGGCATCGACAAGATCATGATCGATCTGGACGGTACTGAAAACAAATCCAACTTCGGCGCGAACGCCATCCTGGCTGTGTCTCTGGCTAACGCCAAAGCTGCTGCTGCTGCTAAAGGCATGCCGCTGTACGAGCACATCGCTGAGCTGAATGGTACTCCGGGCAAATACTCCATGCCGGTTCCGATGATGAACATCATCAACGGTGGTGAGCACGCTGACAACAACGTCGACATCCAGGAATTCATGATTCAGCCAGTTGGCGCGAAAACCCTGAAAGAAGCCGTACGTATGGGTTCTGAAGTGTTCCACAACCTGGCTAAAGTGCTGAAAGCGAAAGGCATGAACACTGCTGTGGGTGACGAAGGTGGCTATGCGCCGAACCTGGGCTCCAACGCTGAAGCGCTGGCTGTCATTGCTGAAGCGGTTAAAGCTGCTGGCTACGAGCTGGGCAAAGACATCACTCTGGCGATGGACTGCGCAGCATCTGAATTCTACAAAGACGGTAAATACGTTCTGGCTGGCGAAGGCAACAAAGCGTTCACCTCTGAAGAATTCACTCACTTCCTGGAAGACCTGACCAAACAGTATCCGATCGTTTCTATCGAAGACGGTCTGGACGAGTCTGACTGGGATGGTTTTGCATACCAGACCAAAGTACTGGGCGACAAAATCCAGCTGGTTGGTGACGACCTGTTCGTAACCAACACCAAGATCCTGAAAGAAGGTATCGAAAAAGGCATCGTTAACTCCATCCTGATCAAATTCAACCAGATCGGTTCTCTGACCGAAACGCTGGCTGCAATCAAGATGGCGAAAGACGCTGGCTACACAGCTGTGATCTCTCACCGTTCCGGTGAAACTGAAGATGCTACCATCGCTGACCTGGCTGTGGGTACTGCTGCAGGCCAGATCAAAACGGGTTCTATGAGCCGTTCTGACCGCGTTGCTAAATACAACCAGCTGATTCGTATCGAAGAAGCGCTGGGTGAAAAAGCACCGTACAACGGTCGTAAAGAGATCAAAGGTCAGTAATTTATTACTGTCGCTTTACACTCTAAGAAACCCGCTTCGGCGGGTTTTTTATGTCTGTAATTTATTCTTGATTGAATATTTTAATAAACGATTTGATCTTTGTCACTTTGCTATTATTTTACGAAGAGTAATTTAAAGGTGTGATTATTGCTTGTATATATTTTTTATATTTATCATCAACAAATGATGGAAATATTGAATGGATAATGAATTGGAAGAGATGCTGGCGAAAGCGGGCATGAAAAGGAAAGATGCTACTATCCTGATGAAACAGGCGAAAGTAAAAAATATCAGCTTAAGTCGGGCATTTTTTCTTTATGCCTGGACATATTACGCCTGGAGTATAGCCTTACTATTGTCAGTAATTTTCGCATCACTTTCTGAGGGAATAGAGTTCTTTATAGTAAACGTTCTCTTTTGTATCGCTGTAGCTTTCATTTCACTCTTCTATACACCGTTTGTCATAAATTTACTTTGGAGTATTAAGATTCAATATAAGTTGCTCGGTAAATAACAGGAGGTTATTTTGAGTAGTTATGGATTAATGAATTTGCAACGTGAAAAAGAAAGGATTGACCGGCTTGTCTATGATATCGGCTTTCAATATATTCATGATTCAGCTATACGTACAAAATATATGATAGAGGAACGTAGATTTACATCAGGTTGCCTTGATGAATATCGATACGGGAAATTGGATTTCGGTAGAACAATGGATAGACTACGTGAATATCATAATTCTTTAATTAAGTATCATATGAACTTGAGAATGGGGAGTGTTAAATTATATGTAATAGCTGAGCGTGAAAGAGAAAGGCATTCTACTCTTACTATAGCATTAAAACAAATCGGATTTGTTAGTGGGGCAATGCAAACAATCGGTGGTTTTGGTTTATGTAAAGCAAGCCTTGGTGCTGCCTGTAAAAGTTATGGGATTCCTTTAATGATGCAGGGAAGCGAGAATGTTTGGGAAAATGGTTATTATTTATTATATCATGATGACCCTAAGAAAATGCCTTTGCGGTATGCCTACCGTCAGGCAGCAAAGCTATTGGGTGGGGATGATAAGGTTGGTGATATTGCTTTTTCAACGGGAGATCTTGTTCTTTCTTTAGGCTCGGTTTCAACGCTGACGCTGAGGACAGATTCGTGGAAATTATTCCGCTATATACAGGAAGACTATATTCGGAACTGGAGAACCCTTGGAGCTGTTGGGGGGGCTAATGAGTTAACCGGTGATGCAGCTAGTGGATTCACTATTTATCAACTTCTTGGTGGAGAAAGCACTAACTGGTCCGATTTGAGGGAATAAAGCCATGTTCTTCAAAATATATGATCAAAATGATAAGGCTTTAACTGAGAGTATTAGACTTGCGGGTTTAAGTGAGTATAAAACACAGAAACTTATCCGCGTTGCTAATGAAAATAAGATAAGCTTACAAAAGGCTTATTTATTAACTGATGCAAGTGTCATTAAAGTTGATATTATCTTGCTTTTTGTTATGTCATTTTTTATCTTTTCAATTGCACAAAAAGATTTCAATGAGTTATGGGCGTTTTTTTTAATATTTGGGTTGTTATTTTTTGTTATCGAGTTAACCTGTCGGCTTCATAAAAATTACTTTAAGATTTGGAAAGTTTATATCAAATTACGAGGGCTTTAAATGATTGTCTGGTGTTACTTTAATGAGACACTGGATAGTATTTTTGTATGTTCTAATTATTTTAATTGATGGTTGTTATGAATAACGACATAAAGACAATACTCGTGAATGCTGGGATGAAAGAAAAAAACATTCGTTTCTTGCTTAAGTTAGCGAGAAAGAAAAACATCAGCGTAAGCCGCGCTTTTTTTCTCCATGCCTGGAAGTACTATGCATGGGGTGGCGCGTTATTTTTCTCCATGCTTTTTCCTGCAACAATGGGAGGGGTTGAGCTATTTATAGTGTTTATACTTTGCTGCCTCCTCTTAGCCTTGATGTCAGTCTTTTTTAACCCTTTCTTTATCAATCTGGTTTGGAGCATCAAGTTACAGATTAAGCTAATGGGTAAGCGGTAGAGGAATTAAGCTCGATATATGTTTTGCGGCAAACAGGTAAATCTTACCTTACACAAGCGCAGTGCATGACCGTTTCCGGAATCTGTGAAAATTATTGCTTATCTTCATACTGAGAACGCCAACAGGATACATTCAGGAGATGTTCCAGCCTCTGCAAGAAGAGGGGATTTTACCGGCGTCCCCACCATGATTATTTGTAAGCCTGTTCTTTAATTCTTAACGTAAAAAACCGCTTCGGCGGGTTTTTTATGTCTTTAAAGCAGTAGCGGCAGGGGCGCGCTGGCTGTTTTCTGGCTTACATCGCTGTACTTTTCATCCAGTGCGATTAGCGATGTGGTGAGCAGTTCTATCAACAGCATCACACCCACCTTGGCGTTTAGCGCGCCGGCACTCAACGGACCTTCTGGTTTGGCTGCGACCAGTTGAATATCACTAAGCGATGCTAACGGGCTGCGCGGCGTATTACTCAGCGCCACTACGCGCACACCTTGTTTACGCGCTAGCTTTACAACATGCAGCAGATCGCGCGTGGAGCCTGAACTGGAAATTGCCACTACGAGCGTGTTTTTACTAAGCGTTGTGGCGTTCATGGCAGCACGGTGCATATCGCTGAACAATTGTGCGGGTTTACCCAGACGCAGGAGTTTGTAATGTAAATACTCCCCCAGAATGGCACTGGCTGCTACACCATAAATCTGCACTGACTGAGCCTGATGCAGTGCAAGCGCGGCGGCTTCCAGTAAGGTCCTGTCGAGTAATTTTGCTGTGTCCTGCAGCGCTTGCACGGATTCATTGACCACATTGTCAATCTCATCGCCGCTGTGCTCGACAGACTGTCCTTGTCGGAGATCGAGTGCCAGCGCCATTTTGAATTCGTTATAGCCCTTACACCCTAGCGTTCGACACAGACGTGTGACGCTAGCCTCGCTGGTGCCGCTTTCACGCGCCAGTTCGGTAATCGTCAGGTAGACCACTTTTGCCGGATCGCTGAGTACAAACTCGCCGAGCTTCTGTTGTGTTCGGCTGTATCCATCAACGCTCTGCCGCAATCTCAGCAGCAGGTTTTCATTTTCAGACATGCAAAATCCTTAATGCGTTTATCTGTTGATAGTGTGGCGGAAAGCAGGGGAGAGATGCCAGACATTTTAAAAAAGTATGATCGGCTTCCTGGATTTTGATGATAATTTTCATTTATAAAAATTAATATGGTAAAAATTTTCATCAATAATCGAGGAGATGAAAAAATGATGCAAATGTTTAGCGGCGCCTCATCCGGGGGATGGTTTGAAAAAGCGCAGCGGTTTGGCAAATCCTTCATGCTGCCGATTGCGGTATTGCCCGCAGCAGGGCTGTTGTTAGGGATTGGTGGCGCGTTGTCCAATCCAAACACATTGACGGCTTATCCGTTTTTAGATGTCGACTGGCTGCAGGCCATCTTCACGATCATGACCAGCGCAGGTTCCATTGTGTTTGCCAATCTGTCGGTACTCTTTGCGGTCGGTGTCGCCGTGGGGCTGGCGAAAACAGATAAAGGCACTGCCGGGCTTGCGGCATTGCTGGCTTTTCTGGTGATGAACGCCACCATCAACGCCTTATTAACGCTTAACGGAACGCTGGCGCAAGAGAACCCCGGTGCTGTTGGCCAGGGGATGACGCTTGGTATTCAGACGCTGGAAACGGGCGTGTTTGGTGGGGTGGTGATGGGTCTTGTCACCTGCGCGTTGCATAGCCGTTTCAATAAAGTCTCACTACCTCAGTTCCTCGGTTTTTTTAGCGGTTCGCGTTTTGTGCCGATTATCAGCTCTCTTGCTGCGATTGTAGTGGGTGCGGTTATGACGGTGGTGTGGCCGCATTTCCAGAAACTCATTTTTGGACTGGGCGGTCTGGTGGATGCGACGGGCTATCTGGGGACGCTATTGTACGGCTTCATCCTGCGTATGCTTGGCCCACTGGGTTTACACCATATCTTTTATTTGCCGTTCTGGACGACGGCGCTGGGCGGCAGCGAAATCGTCAACGGCCAGTTGGTGGAAGGAACGCAGCGGATTTTCTTTGCCCAACTTGCCGATCCGAATACGCAGCAGTTCTATGCGGGTACCGCGCGCTTTATGTCCGGTCGCTTTATCACCATGATGTTTGGTCTGCTTGGCGCATGTCTGGCGATGTACCACACCGCAAAGCCGGAGAACAGAAAGGTTGTCGCCGGACTGCTTCTGTCGGCCGCCCTGACCTCTTTCCTGACGGGAATCACTGAACCTATTGAGTTCTCCTTCCTGTTTGTCGCGCCCATTCTATATGTCATTCACGCCTTCTTCGATGGTCTGGCGTTTATGATCGCCCATATTTTACATATCACGATTGGGCAAACCTTTTCAGGTGGACTTATCGATTTCCTCCTCTTCGGCGTGTTACAGGGAGAAGCTAAAACCAACTGGATGTATGTCCCCATGGTGGGAATACCGTGGTTCTTCCTCTACTACTTCACTTTCCGCTATTTGATCACCCGCTTTGGCTGGCTGACGCCGGGCCGTGAGAACGCAGCCCCGGTTGAATCCGGCTTGTCTCAAAGTGAACGCGCAGTGGCAGTCATCGCTGGGCTGGGAGGCAAAGAGAATTTGGAAGAGGTGGACTGTTGCGCCACGCGCTTACGCGTGACGGTGAAAGAGAGCAGCAAAGTAGATGAAGCGGCGCTGAAAGCGACCGGAGCCCGTGGCGTGATTATTCGCGGTAACGGTGTTCAGGTGATTTATGGCCCGCATGTCACCATCATTAAAAACGAAGTCGAAGAGATGTTATCGTAATGAAAACTGTACTGGATCCCCTGAAAGGTAAATTAATCGTCTCCTGTCAGGCGCTGGAAAATGAGCCTCTGCACAGTCCGTTTATTATGTCTCGTATGGCGCTGGCGGCAGCACAAGGCGGTGCGGCAGGTATCCGTGCGAACAGCGTGGTGGACATTCGTGCTATCAAAGAGTGCGTCTCCCTGCCGGTGATTGGGATAATCAAACGCGATTACCCTGGCAGTGAGGTGTTTATCACGGCCACTCTCCAGGAAGTGGATGAGCTGATGACCGTTGAGCCGGAAATTATTGCTCTGGATGCCACTGCGCGGCCGCGCCCCGGTGGGCAGCAGCTGGAAGAGTTGGTCACGCAGATCCGTGCTCGCTACCCGTCCGTACTACTGATGGCGGATATAGCCACCGTAGACGAGGCGGTGACAGCCGAGCGTCTGGGTTTTGACTGTGTGGGCACCACGCTTTACGGCTATACCGCAGAAACCGCCGGGCATGTGCTGGTGGAAAATGACTGCGGATTCTTACGTGAAGTGTTGGCTGCGGTCAGCGTTCCGGTCGTGGCGGAAGGGAACGTCGATACCCCGGAACGCGCCGCACGCTGCCTGGCATTAGGCGCTCACACCGTGGTGGTTGGCGGGGCAATCACTCGTCCGCAGCAGATAACGGCACGCTTTATCGCGGCGATCGCCTCGTAAAGCACCGATGGGGCATGATACTTTGGTGGGGATCTGCGATAATTATCGTTTATCCCCATATTGAGAGCGCTATGCAGTACCCGATTAACGAGATGTTCCAGACCCTGCAAGGTGAGGGTTACTTTACCGGCGTCCCCGCCATTTTTATTCGTTTACAGGGATGCCCGGTTGGCTGTGCCTGGTGCGATACCAAACACACCTGGGATAAGCTTGAGGATCGGGAAGTCTCCCTGTACAGCATCCTGGCGAAAACCAAAGAGAGTGATAAATGGGGCGCGGCAAGCAGTGAAGATCTGCTGGCGGTGATTGGCCGACAAGGCTACACCGCGCGTCATGTGGTGATCACCGGCGGTGAACCGTGTATTCATGACCTGATGCCCCTCACAGATTTGCTGGAAAAGAACGGTTTTAGCTGCCAGATAGAAACCAGCGGTACACACGAAGTGCGCTGCACGCCAAATACCTGGGTGACCGTGTCTCCGAAGGTGAACATGCGCGGTGGTTATGACGTTCTGTCTCAGGCGCTGGAACGCGCGAATGAGATTAAACATCCGGTCGGGCGCGTGCGTGACATTGAAGCGCTGGACGAACTGCTCGCCACGCTGAGCGACGACAAACCGCGGGTGATTGCGCTGCAACCTATCAGCCAGAAAGAGGATGCCACACGCCTGTGCATTGATACCTGTATCGCGCGCAACTGGCGCCTGTCGATGCAGACGCACAAGTATCTGAATATTGCCTGATAAAAAGCCGGATACATAATCCGGCTTTTTTGACCTTAAGCGTTTGACCAGCTTTGTATTGCGTCCACCTTACTTAAATCGCCGTGGAACACTTCATACGATTTTTTCAGAATCGGATCGGTATGTTTTGTTAATTCCCGGAAGATCCCTTTGTTCATGGCTTCATAGCGTGCTGCATGTTCAGGAATCGGGATAAACACATCTTTCACCCGTACCATATTCTCAACCGCTTTCTGATAGGACGGATAAAGATCAAGCCCCACCGCCGTGTTAATGGCTGCTCCCAGGCTGGCACAGCCGTTAATGACGTTTCGGCGGGCAGGAAGGTTGAACACATCAGCAAAGATCTGCATAAACAGATCGCTGTTTGAACCGCCACCGGTGATGATCACATGTTTAGCAAAGTGGTTCATTTCATTGCACATATTGTCGTAGTTGTTTTTAAGCGTCAGCGCAATGCTCTCCAGAATAGATCGGTAAATCCACGCGTAATCCATACTGGAATCAAAGCCAATCATGATCCCGCGTTTGTACGGTTCCCAGGGATTAGTCAGCCAGTCCAGCACGGTCATCAGGCCATTACAGCCTGGCGGCACGCATGCGGCTTTCTTATTCAAAAGGTCCTCAGGTGAGAGCCCCTGATTTTTAGCATCCTGGATTAATGATTCACCTAACATGTCGCGCAACCAACTGACCGTCCACATCCCCTTGCGGATGCCATAACCTTCATAGAGCAGGGTTTCCGGAATGGAAGACATAATCGGCCAATAGGCGGACGGATCGTTGGGAAGCGCCTTGCCATTCATCATGAGGGCAATATAGGTACCCAACGAAATCACTGCCGTTTCATCGTCCAGTAAACCTGCGCCAAGGGCTTCGACTGGTTTATCGCTGGTCGTACAGATGACGGGCAATCCAGCCGGAAATCCTGTCACCTGTGCGGTATCGGTTTTCAGATGACCAAGCAGAGTGCCTGGCATCTGGACATCAAATAGCATTTTGCGCGGAATATTGAATTTCTTAATCACTTCATCATCATCACTCCATGACCAGGTGGTGTAATCCACCGGCCATTGCCCAAAGTAGTTGGCAATATTGTCTTTAAACTCGCCAGTTAAGCGATGCGCCAGATAACCTGAAAATGAGGTGACGTAAGCGACATCCGGGTTGGTATGCTCATAGGGGCGCGTTACGCGTGCATCCTGCCAACTAATCAGCGGGGCTGCTGGCGTTCCATCGGCTTTGAGTAGGGCGCGACAGCAGCGTATGGACCCCAGACCAATTCCGACAATGTCTTTTTTGTCACCCGAGAATTGATTCATTAAGTCTTTGCCGGCAAGACATAAAGAGGTCCATAAATCATCATCCGGATGTTCCGCGGTATCAGCATCGGGGGTATACATCGGTTGCAAAACGCCTTTCCCTTCACAAACGACGTTTCCCTCCAGATCGTACATCACCACCTTGGTACTCTGGCTTCCCCCATCAATTCCAATGATGTATTTTTTCGACATTATCATGCTCCTTTCGTTTTCCGTTTTCACTCGCCGGAGATATCTGCGGTCAGTGATGTCATTTTTTCCGGTCTGGTATGGGTGGTTCGAATTTTACGAAACAGTAAGAAAGTAAAGAGGATTACCGTGCACAAGGCGGCCAGCCCCATCAACCACATATTGCGATAGGCCTCTGCTGCAGGAAGCGTATCCTGCCAGTGACCCACAATTGGATAGACAAAGACATCAGGAAGAAAACCAATAACCGAGCAGATGCCCACAGTGGTTCCCATGATGTAAGGCGGCGTTCTGGCTTCCCCTGGACAGGCCCAGTAAAGTCCACGTGAGGCATAGCAGGTGAATCCCAGTAATAGAATAAGACCGATCCCCATAACGACAGATTGCGGGTTTGAATTGGTTATCAGCAACGCTATCAGGGCGAGAGCGCCCACTATTGAGAGCAATTGGATCACGCGCGTCGGTGACTTTATTTTGCTGTAGGTGGTGATAATGCCACCCAAAGGCCCGCAGAAAGCACGGAAAATTTTGTTGATGACGATCCCCATATAGCTCGCAGCGACCAGTGACATGCCATACATTTCAGTCAGATAATTTGTGGAATAACTGAGGATGGTATAGATAGTAAAAACGCCAAAAATGACCATACTGCAGTACCAGGTTGTACTGATTCGCAGAACCGTCAGAATATCGCTGAACTCGAACGCCTTTTTTTCTTCTTTTACGCTGTCAATGTGCTGGGGACCGTCGCTGACAAAGAACCAGCACAGAATCCCTAACAGGATATAAACCACGCTGTAAATCAGGATCACGGCTTTCAGGCTGTTGCTGTCATCTGGCGCAAAACGGGAGAAGACCCACATGGTAAAGACTGCAAGAGACATGACGCCAACCCCTCGCAGCCCTTCCATCCAGCCCATAATTTTCCCTTGTTCACTGTGATCTCCCAGCAATGACGCGGCTTTGATCGAGACTGACCACAGCATCAAAATTGTGGTGACGGCAAAGGCGACCTGGATAAAGAGCATGACCCACAATGGCGGGTACGTCATCATCACTAAACCGAGCAATCCAGTAATAATCATTGCGGAGGTAATCATTTTACGATGAGAGAATTTATCAGCAATGACGCCGCTGGGGGCATATAGGATAATAGCGGCAATACCAAATGTACTCATTATTAATCCAATCTCGGTATTGCTAAATCCCATGAATTTTGCCATGGGGATTTGATATATATAGCGTAAATAAGCCAGGTCAAAACTGACGCCGCCGCTAAAACTAATAATAGCGAGCGTTATCCAACGGCGATATGAGTTATGTTGCATATCGAATTCCCATTTTGCGTAGACAAAAAAAAGAGAAAAGTAAACCGCCTTTGCAGGAGGATTACTTTTCTCAGGTCTCTAGTAATTACAATTAGGAATAGCACGGAAGGGAGTAATATAGTGTGAGAATAATCACGGTTCTTGTTTTTAACCATAATAACAAAATGAAATAGGCTTCTGTGAGAATGATCACATTAGGTATTTTGTCACTGTGCTAAAAATTCATTCCAGTTACCAGAGATAATGAGAAAGGTAACTTCCCTCACGCGGGGGAAGTTACCTTTCTTTTTTTTTGCCTTAAGAAATTTGGAGCTTACCTATGTCGATCGAATCACTCAACGCATTTTCAATGGATTTTTTCTCTCTGAAAGGAAAAACGGCGATTGTAACGGGCGGGAACAGCGGTTTGGGTCAGGCTTTCGCAATGGCACTGGCGAAAGCTGGCGCGAACCTGTTCATACCAAGCTTTGTAAAAGATAGCGGTGAAACGAAGGAAATAATTGAAAAACAAGGTGTTGAAGTGGAGTTTATGCAGGTGGATATTACCGAAAAAGGAGCACCTCAGAAGATTATCGCCGCCTGCTGCGAGCGTTTTGGTACCGTTGATATTTTGGTAAACAATGCGGGAATTTGTAAGCTGAATAAGGTCCTGGATTTTGGTCGTGCCGATTGGGATCCCATGATTGATGTTAACCTGACGGCGGCGTTTGAGCTGAGTTATGAAGCCGCGAAAATTATGATTCCACAAAATAGCGGTAAAATTATTAACATTTGTTCTTTGTTCTCCTGGCTTGGTGGTCAGTGGTCTCCGGCTTATGCGGCAACCAAGCATGCCCTTGCTGGATTTACTAAAGCGTATTGCGATGAACTGGGTCAATATAATATTCAGGTTAACGGTATCGCACCTGGATATTATGCAACAGATATTACGTTAGCGACCCGGAGTAATCCTGAAACAAATCAGCGCGTACTGGATCATATCCCTGCCAATCGTTGGGGTGATACCCAGGACCTAATGGGGGCGGCGATTTTTCTTGCCAGTCAGGCTTCAAATTACGTTAACGGTCATTTACTTGTTGTCGATGGCGGTTATTTAGTTCGCTAATTTTGTCAGGTGGCTTCTGTTTTTATTAATTATTCCAAGTTAATTATCAGGAAGGTATGACTATGTCTTTATCTCGAGAAGCGATTGTTGACCAGTTAAAAGAAATTGTCGGGTCCGAACGCGTAATCACCGATGAAACCGTGTTAAAGAAAAACAGTATTGACCGTTTTCGTAAATATGCGGATATTCACGGTGTTTATACGCTACCCATTCCTGCTGCCGTGGTGAAGTTGGAGTCCACAGGAGACGTTTCCCGCGTTCTGGCGTTTATGAATCAACATAAAATCAACGGAGTACCTCGCACTGGTGCCTCGGCAACGGAAGGAGGGTTGGAAACCGTAGTTAAAAATTCCGTGGTGCTGGACGGTGCTGGCATGAACCAAATCTTGAGTATCGACATTGAGAACATGCAGGCGACGGCACAGTGCGGCGTTCCGCTTGAGATTCTGGAAAACGCGCTGCGTGAAAAGGGTTATACCACCGGGCATTCTCCACAGTCTAAACCGCTGGCACAGATGGGGGGACTGGTGGCGACCCGTAGTATCGGGCAGTTCTCTACACTGTATGGTGCCATTGAGGACATGGTGGTTGGTCTGGAAGCTGTGCTGGCGGATGGCACGGTAACCCGTATTAAGAACGTGCCGCGGCGGGCGGCTGGGCCGGATATCCGCCACATTATCATCGGTAATGAAGGTGCGTTGTGCTATATCACTGAAGTTACCGTGAAAATATTTAAGTTCACGCCGGAGAACAACCTTTACTACGGTTACATTCTGGATGACATGAAAACCGGTTTTAACATCCTGCGTGAAGTGATGGTCGAAGGTTATCGTCCCTCCATTGCGCGTCTGTACGACGCAGAGGATGGCACTCAACATTTTACCCATTTTGCCGACGACAAATGCGTGCTGATCTTTATGGCTGAGGGGAATCCTCGAATGGCAAAGGCAACGGGTGAAGGTATAGCGGAGATTGTAGCGCGTTATCCGCAGTGTACTCGCGTGGACAGTAAGCTGATTGAGCACTGGTTTAATCATCTCAACTGGGGCCCGGAAAAAGTGGCGGCTGAACGTGTACAGATCTTAAAAACGGGCAATATGGGCTTTACGACTGAGGTTTCCGGCAGTTGGAGCTGTATCCATCAAATCTATGAAAATGTGATTAATCGTATCCGCGATGAGTTCCCGCATTCGGATGACATCACCATGCTGGGTGGTCACTCTTCCCACAGTTATATCAACGGTACCAATATGTACTTCGTTTATGACTACAACGTAGTGGACTGCAAGCCAGAAGAGGAGATTGATAAGTACCATAACCCCATTAACAAGATCATCTGCGAGGAGACGATCCGTCTCGGTGGCTCAATGGTGCATCATCACGGCATTGGTAAGCACCGTGTCCACTGGAGCAAGCTGGAACATGGGAGCGCATGGGTGCTGCTGGAAGGTCTCAAACGCCAGTTTGATCCAAACGGCATTATGAACGCGGGGACGATCTACCCGATTGAGAAATAAAGAATAAACGGCTTCTCATTCGGGAAGCCGTTACTTTACCGGACAATGAAGGGGTAGATATGAACACTTCACCGGTGCGTATGGATGATTTACCGCTTAATGGTTTTCACTGCCGTATTGCTGCACTCACGTTTGGCGCCCATCTGACTGACGGATATGTACTGGGCGTCGTGGGTTACGCCATTATCCAGTTGACTCCTGCCATGCAGTTAACGCCGCTTATGGCCGGGATGATCGGTGGCTCGGCATTACTTGGGCTTTTTCTTGGCAGTCTGGTGTTGGGCTGGGTGTCTGATTACATCGGGCGGCAAAAGATATTTACCTTTAGTTTTGTCCTTATCACCATTGCCTCTTTTTTACAGTTTTTTGCGACGATGCCGGAGCAGCTCATCGTATTACGCATCCTGGTAGGCATTGGACTCGGGGGGGATTATTCCGTGGGGCATACCCTGCTGGCAGAGTTTTCTCCACGTCGCCATCGGGGGGTTTTGCTGGGCGCGTTCAGCGTGGTATGGACTATTGGTTACGTGCTGGCAAGTGTGATGGGGCATCATTTTATTTCTGACAGTCCGGAAGCCTGGCGTTGGCTGCTCGCCTCGGCGGCGCTGCCGGCGCTCTTGATTACACTGTTACGTTGGGGAACGCCGGAATCACCGCGTTGGCTGCTACGCCAGGGGCGCTTTACTGAAGCTTATGCTGTGGTACATCGCTATTTTGGCCCACATGTGCTGCTCGGTGATGAGATAGCCGCCGCATCCAGCAAGCATATTAAGACCCTTTTTTGTGCCCGCTATTGGCGGCGAACCGTTTTTAACAGCGTATTTTTTGTCTGTCTGGTGATCCCGTGGTTTGTTATTTATACCTGGCTGCCGACCATTGCTGAGACCCTCGGTCTTGAAAATGCACTGACAGCCAGTTTGTTACTGAACATGCTATTAATTTTCGGCGCATTGCTGGGGCTTGTATTGACGCATTTACTGGCGCACCGACGGTTCCTTCTCGGGAGTTTTCTCCTGCTTGCCGTAACGCTTATTGTGATGGCTTTTTTACCGTCTGCTAGCCCGCTGACGCTGTTGCTGTTTGTGCTGTTCAGTACAGCCATATCGGCCGTCAGTAATCTGGTGGGGATCCTGCCGGCAGAGAGTTTCCCGACGGATATTCGATCTCTGGGTGTGGGATTTGCGACGGCTATGAGCCGCCTTGGTGCGGCAATCAGTACCGGGCTGTTACCCTGGACGCTGGTTCAATGGGGAATGCAAGTCACGTTGCTGCTGCTGGCTGGCGTATTACTGACAGGGTTTGTCGTGACCTGGCTATGGGCGCCTGAAACGAAAGCATTACCGTTGGTGGCAGCGGGGAACGGGGACAAAAAACAGGGAGGTGTGAATGAACATTCTGTTAGCGTTTAAGTCAGAACCGGATCCCAGCATGCTGGCGGAAAAGGACTGGCAGGCTGCGACAAAAGAGACCTGCGGGCCGGATACGTCGTTGTTGCGTTGTTCTCCGGGGGCAGATGAGCAGGCGGCTGCCGCGTTGTTGTTAGCCCAACGCCATAAAAGGTGTGAGATGAAGTTGACAGCACTCAGTATTGGTGATGAACGTTCGCTACACTGGTTGCGCTATTTTATCGCGCTGGGTTTTGACCGGCCCGTGTTGTTAGAGACAAAAGGCGATTTGCGCTTTGCGCCGGAGTTTATCGCCAGGCAGATTGCAGACTGGCAGCGTAAGCACAATGCTGACGTGATCGTGACAGGCTGCCAGAGTAGTGAAGGGCAGAACGGGCAGACACCGTTTCTGGTGGCTGAAATGCTGGCGTGGCCTTGCTTTACCATGGTTGAGCGTTTTACGTTTGAACCACCTTTTATCGTCCTTGAGCAGAGAACCGCGACTCGCGTTCGCCGATGTCGGGTACGGCTTCCTGCGGTGATTGCGGTCAGACAATGTGGTGAGGTTGCGCTCCCCGTACCGGGTATGCGTCAGCGTCTGGCGGCAGCAAAAGCCGAAATAATTCGTCAGACAATCTCTTGCGATGAAGTACCTGTCAGGGAGTGTCAGTTGTTGACGCGACCGGAACAATGCCGTCGCGCTACCCTTATTGACGGTGCAACGGCACAGGAAAAAGCAGGGATTTTGTGGCAAGACTACTTACGCCAAAGGATGAAACCATGAAGATAGTGATGGTGTCGGCGTCTGGCGAATGCGGCGCATTGACTGACTGGATCATTGAAAATGGACCAGGTTCGGCAGAACTAGAGCGTTGGATTATCGATCCGGTGCCGGATGTCGCAGATCAGGTACTGGATACACTGGAAGCCCAGTGGTTACTGACACCTGCCGATGTCCTGGTCTTTGCGGCCAGTCCACTTGGCGATGAGTTGGCAACACGACTGGCCTGGCGACTGGGGGGCGGCAGTATTTGTCAGGTGAGAACGCTGGATGCGCAACAAGGTCTGGTCACTAAATCCCACTGGGGCAATGCGTTAAACGCTACGTTGAAAATTGCCGCATCCCCGTTATGTTTATCACTGGCGCGACAGGCTGAAGAGCGCGTTTCGCATGATCCTCTGCCCACCATGATTGAACGCCAGCTTGAGCTTATGGCGCGTCCGGGCTGGCTGGAAACGGTGGAAACCATAGAAAAGGTCAGCACTCATCCTCTGTTACAGGCTCAATACGTGCTGGTTGTCGGTCAGGGAAACCGTGACGTGAACGAAAAGGCCATTTTCGCTCTGGCACAGTCGATGAAAGCCGAAGTAGGGTACAGCCGCGCGCGGGTGATGAATGGCGGGTATGACGCTGAACGTGTGATTGGGATCTCCGGGCATTTACTCTCACCGGATGTCTGTATTATCTCGGGGGCCTCTGGTGCGGCGGCGTTGATGGCCGGAGTTCGCCACAGCCAGTTTGTAGTGGCGATAAATAGTGATCCCAATGCCCCGGTTTTCTTCCAGGCTGATGTCGGCGTTGTCGATGACTGGCTACCGGTGCTGGAGGCGTTGGCAGCCTTCGCCGAAACCTAATTCAGCTTTTTGGCTAACGTCCAGACATCGGTGTTAGTGGTGGAAAGCGCCGCAACTCCTGCTTTCATCGCATTGCGGGCATCTTCTTCATCACATACCAGGCCACCGGCAATCAGCGGCTGGCGTATTTTTTCCGTTACCCATCCCAGCACTTTTGGCATGCACCCCGGCAGAATTTCAATACAGTCCGGGTTTGATTGTGCCACCTGTTTATCGATGCTATGAAAAGAGATGGAGTCAACGATAAACAGGCGATGGATGCAGAAAAAACCCTCCGCCCGTGCAGCTTTCAGCATTGCCGCTTTAGTACTGATGATTCCGTCCGCTTCGGTAACCAGTTTCAGAAACTGAATGACCACCTCTTTATTTGATGCCCCTTCCAGCAGGTCTACGTGGATAAATGCGTATTTCCCGGCGTTCTTAATTTTCTTCACGATGTTACTGATAGTACAGATGTTGCCGTACAGAACAGAAATGAACTGACATTCAGAATCGATGGCGAGTTGCAGACTGGCGTTGTCTTTTACGGCGGCAATTACTGGATTCTGTCGGAGCAGGTGTAACAGAGGCATAGATTATCCTTATTATTTAACCAAAGCGGTAAATGATGCCAAAACCCGACGGTGGGTAGCGCCACTGTTGTAGCGTTTTTTCATCACACAGAAGTCGACAGGTTCCGCATTCCAGACAACCACGAAAATCGACCCGCAGTTCTCCTTCCGGCGTAAGGGAAAAAAGTCCTGCCGGGCAAGATGTGATCAGCCGTTCTGCAACGTCGCAATCGACACGGTTAGCAGGAACAATAGGAGACATGCCGGGAGGGTGCCAGACGTTGTGGGCTACAGGCATCGTAAGCTCCTGATAATATCGCCTGCCAGGTGACGCAGGCCGTGACGACGAAAATGACGCCAGACAATCTGGCGCAGAGGGGCGACCGGGCGCTCGCCCTGGTGCCAAATCTCACGAGAAATATCGTCCATCAGCGCGGGCCACTGGTTATACCATCCCTGACGCTGCAATAGCGTGGGCATCTCGCGATAGCGGTGCATAACGTCCCACAACAGACTACGTTGAATAGCGTGATGATAGGCTGGAAACAGGTTTTGCGGCGCGCATTTCAGACAGGCGTTGATGAGTGTTTGGGAGGCGGCCTGCGCGCCGATGAGTGCCATATCCATCCCGCGTACGGAGAAACCCGTATTGACGCAACTGCGCAGCGCATCTCCCACTAACAGCCAGCCTTCTCCCGCGTACTGCACGGGCAGGCTGTGTAATCCCCCTTCCGGCACCAGATGCGCGCCATACTCCAGCGTTTCACTCCCTTTGAGCAACGGATGTAGCGCCGGATGCAATTTGAGCCTTTCCAGCAGTTCGACTGCCGGTATGTCGCTTTGAGCAAGCGTAGAGAGCGGACATACAACACCAAAAGAGAGCGTTTCTTTATTGGTGTAAAGAAACGCACCGCCGGGCAGAGCGCCACACACTTCTCCACTGAACAGCATTGCGGCGCCTTCTTGTGCAGATAACCGGAAACGCTCTTCAAGAATCTGTTGATCCAGCGCCAGGGTCTCTTTCATTCCCAGCGCCATTGCGGTTGTTGATGGTCGTGGCTGAAAACCATAGCGTTCAGCCAGAACACTATTTGCCCCTTCCGCGAGAACGACATAACGGCCGCGAAGCGTTTCATCATCGGCAATGACGCCGCAGACTCTACCCGCTTCAATAAGTAACGCATCAACCGTTATGCCGCTGACAAATTGCACACCTTCCGCTTCCGCCTGGGCGACGAACCACGGATCGAAACGGGCACGTAGTAAACTCCACGAATCTCCCTCCGGACGAAGACTGGTGTAGGTTGTCGCACCGTGACGAGTTAACAGCGTGAGATTTTCCTGGGTAATGCGGCGTTCAAGTGGGGCTGACAGATGGGCATCGGGAAGGAGTTCGGTAAGAGCATGACAGTACAGACGTCCACCCGAAAGGTTTTTACTGCCAGGTAACTCGCCGCGTTCAAGAAGCAGAACCGATAGTCCGGCGCGTGCACAGCGTAAAGCACACGCGGTGCCTGCTATTCCTGCACCGATGATAATAATATCAAAATCGTCAGACATATCGTGCTCCAGATATCCAGAGCACATAACCCTAACAGAATGTTAGTTTAAGAATATTGACCCTCAGCACATCCGCTGGAATCACTCGCCGCGATAGACACAGCCCGCCGTACAGGTCTCTTTCACCATCACCGCGCTCAGCAGAGGAACTGCCGGTTTGACCTGATCCCAAATCCATTTCGCCAGTACTTCGCTGGTCGGGTTTTCGAGACCGGGAATATCGTTCAGGTAGTAATGATCAAGCCTGTCATACGTCGGCTTAAATGCGGCTTTTAACTCGGCAAAATCCATGATCCAACCGGTATGCGGGCAGACTTCACCGGTAATTTCAAGACGCACCATAAATGAGTGACCATGCAGGCGGCCACATTTATGCCCTTCCGGTACGTGTGGCAGGCGGTGAGCGGCTTCGAAGGTGAAATCTTTAAACAAGGTGGTGGACATTATTGACTCTCAAGAATGCAAAAAACGCCGTAGGGTACCGTAAAGTACAATTTTTAGCATTAGTTAAAAGGGCGCTGAGCAGCAGAATGCCACATATAGATGGCAAATATTAAATATTTATTTATATATCATGTGGTTATTTAATCGTTTTTGTCGTTAATAACTATAGCTAAAACAGGTTAGTTCATTTGGTTATTTGTTATTTCCATCCCTTCTTTAATTGTTACTATCACCGCCGTTACCCTTATCTTCAGTTTGGGTTTTATTGCTTAAATCCGCTTTGCTTACTGGAACATAACGACGCATGACGACACAGGCCCCACCTTCCGCTTTGCTTCCGCTGAACCCGGAGCAGCTGGCACGCCTCCAGGCGGCCACCACCGATCTTACGCCCACGCAGCTTGCATGGGTTTCTGGCTATTTCTGGGGTACGCTGAATCAGCAACCTGGCGCAGCCGTTGCAACACCCGCTCCCGTGGCGGAAATGCCGGGCATCACGCTAATCTCTGCATCACAAACGGGCAATGCGCGTCGTGTGGCGGAAGCGCTGCGTGATGATCTGTTGGCAGCAAAACTCAGCGTCACGCTGGTTAACGCAGGCGACTACAAATTCAAACAAATCGCCAATGAAAAGTTGCTGGTTATCGTCACGTCTACGCAGGGAGAGGGTGAACCCCCGGAAGAAGCCGTCGCGCTGCATAAGTTCCTGTTCTCAAAAAAAGCGCCCAAGCTCGAAAACACCGCCTTTGCCATTTTTGGTCTGGGTGACACGTCATATGAATTTTTCTGCCAGTCGGGCAAAGATTTTGACAGCAAGCTGGCGGAACTCGGCGGTGAGCGTTTGTTGGATCGCGTTGACGCCGATGTGGAATACCAGGCCGCCGCCGCCGAATGGCGTGCTCGTGTGGTTGAGGTGTTGAAATCACGAGCGCCGGTTGCGACACCGGCTCAGGCGGTTGCCAGCGGAGCGGTAAATGAGATCCACACCAGCCCGTATACCAAAGAAGCGCCGCTGAGCGCCACGTTGTCCGTAAATCAAAAAATCACCGGACGCGATTCAGAGAAAGATGTTCGCCATATTGAAATCGATCTCGGTGATTCGGGTCTGCGCTACCAGCCTGGCGATGCGCTGGGTGTCTGGTATCAAAACGATCCGGCGCTGGTGAAAGAAATCGTAGAACTGGTCTGGCTGAAAGGCGATGAGCCCGTTACGGTCAATGGCAAATCTCTCCCGCTGTCCGAATCGCTACAGTGGCATGTTGAACTGACCGTAAATACCGCCAATATCGTTGAAAACTATGCCACCTTAACGCGCAGTGAATCGTTGTTGCCGCTGGTCGGCGATAAGGCACAGTTGCAGCATTACGCCACCACGACGCCTGTTGTCGATATGCTGCGCTTCTCGCCCGCACAACTGGATGCACAAGCGTTAGTCGATCTGTTGCGTCCGTTAACACCGCGTCTGTACTCCATTGCGTCTTCACAGGCCGAAGTGGAGAGCGAAGTGCACATCACCGTGGGGGCGGTGCGTTATGAAGTGGAAGGCCGCGCGCGTGCCGGTGGCGCATCCAGCTTCCTCGCCGATCGCGTCGAAGAAGAGGGCGAAGTGCGTGTGTTCATCGAACATAACGATAACTTCCGTCTGCCGACGAATCCTGAAACCCCGGTGATCATGATTGGTCCGGGGACAGGCATCGCGCCGTTCCGCGCTTTCATGCAGCAGCGCGCTGCCGAGGGAGCATCAGGCAAGAACTGGCTGTTCTTTGGCAACCCGCACTTTACCGAAGATTTCCTCTACCAGGTGGAATGGCAGCGTTACGTCAAAGAAGGCGTACTGAGCCGTATCGATCTGGCCTGGTCACGAGACCAAAAAGAAAAAGTCTACGTACAAGACAAACTGCGCGAACAGGGCGCAGAACTGTGGCGCTGGATCAATGACGGTGCCCACGTTTATGTCTGCGGCGACGCCAATCGCATGGCGAAGGACGTTGAGCAGGCATTGCTGGACGTGATTGCTGAATTCGGCGCGATGGACGCGGAATCAGCGGATGAATTTTTAAGTGAGCTGCGCGTTGAGCGCCGTTATCAGCGAGATGTCTACTAATGAGCGAAAAACATCCAGGGCCCCTGGTGGTCGAAGGTAAACTGACCGACGCCGAGCGTATGAAGCTGGAAAGCAACTATCTGCGCGGCACTATTGCTGAAGATTTAAATGACGGTCTCACCGGCGGTTTCAAAGGTGACAACTTCCTGCTGATCCGTTTTCACGGGATGTACCAGCAGGATGACCGCGATATCCGCGCCGAGCGTGCCGAGCAGAAGCTGGAGCCGCGTCACGCGATGTTACTTCGCTGCCGTCTGCCGGGGGGCGTTATCACCACCAAACAGTGGCAGGCGATTGATAAATTTGCCGCCGAGAACACGATTTACGGCAGCATTCGCCTGACCAACCGTCAGACGTTTCAATTTCACGGGATTCTGAAGAAGAACGTGAAGCCGGTGCACCAGATGCTGCACTCCGTGGGGCTGGACGCGCTGGCGACAGCCAATGATATGAACCGTAACGTGCTGTGCACCTCGAACCCGTATGAGTCCGAGCTGCATGCCGAAGCCTACGAGTGGGCAAAGAAGATCTCCGAGCACCTGCTGCCGCGCACGCGCGCTTATGCGGAGATTTGGCTCGATCAGGAAAAAGTCGCGACCACGGACGAGGAGCCGATCCTCGGTCAGACTTATCTGCCGCGTAAGTTTAAAACCACGGTCGTGATCCCGCCGCAGAACGATATCGACCTGCACGCCAACGACATGAACTTCGTGGCGATTGCTGAAAACGGCAAGCTGATTGGCTTTAACCTGCTGGTGGGCGGCGGTCTTTCTATCGAGCACGGTAACAAGAAAACCTATGCCCGTACGGCCAGCGAATTTGGCTATCTGCCGCTCGAGCACACGCTGGCCGTGGCGGAGGCGGTGGTCACCACCCAGCGCGACTGGGGAAACCGTACCGATCGTAAAAATGCGAAAACCAAATACACGCTGGAACGCGTAGGGGTTGAGACGTTCAAAGCGGAAGTGGAACGTCGTGCAGGCATTAAATTTGAGCCGATTCGTCCGTATGAATTCACCGGGCGCGGCGATCGGATTGGCTGGGTGAAAGGCATCGACAATAAATGGCATCTGACGCTGTTTATCGAAAATGGCCGTATTCTCGATTATCCGGGACGTCCGCTGAAAACGGGCCTGCTGGAGATTTCGAAAATCCATAAAGGCGAGTTCCGTATTACTGCGAACCAGAATCTGATCATCGCTGGCGTACCGGAAAGCCAGAAAGCGAAGATAGAGAAGATCGCGCAAGAGAGCGGTCTGATGAACACCGTGACGCCACAGCGTGAAAACTCCATGGCCTGCGTGTCGTTCCCGACCTGTCCGCTGGCGATGGCGGAGGCCGAACGTTTCCTGCCGACGTTTATCGACAAGATTGATGGCCTGATGGCGAAGCATAACGTGAGCGATGAACACATCGTTATGCGTGTAACAGGCTGCCCGAACGGCTGCGGTCGCGCGATGCTGGCGGAAGTCGGTCTGGTCGGGAAAGCGCCTGGCCGCTATAACCTGCATCTCGGCGGTAACCGAATCGGCACGCGTATCCCGCGGATGTTTAAAGAGAATATCACCGAACCAGAAATTCTCGACTCGCTGGACGAACTGATTGGGCGCTGGGCGAAAGAGCGCGAAGCGGGTGAAGGCTTCGGCGACTTTACGGTGCGTGCGGGCATTATTCGCCCGGTGCTCGATCCCGCACGGGATTTCTGGGAATAACCCATCCTTTGCCGGGCAAACGCAGTGCCACCCGGCAAAACAGGCAAACGAGGTTCTTATGTCCGTACTCGATCTAAACGCGCTTAATGCATTGCCGAAGGTAGAGCGTGTGATGGCGCTGGCTGAAACCAACAGCCAACTGGAAAAACGTGATGCTGAGGGGCGTGTGGCGTGGGCGCTGGAGAATTTGCCTGGCGAATACGTCCTCTCATCAAGCTTTGGGATTCAGGCGGCAGTCAGCCTGCATCTGGTCAATCAGATCCGCCCGGATATCCCGGTGATCCTGACCGATACCGGCTATCTGTTCCCGGAAACTTACCAGTTTATTGATGAGTTAACGGACAAACTCAGGTTGAACCTGAAGGTCTACCGGGCGAATGAAAGCCCCGCCTGGCAGGAAGCGCGCTACGGTAAGCTGTGGGAGCAGGGCATTGAAGGCATTGAGAAATACAATGAGATCAACAAAGTCGAACCGATGAACCGGGCGTTGCAGGAACTGAACGCGCAAACCTGGTTTGCGGGACTGCGGCGCGAACAGTCCGGCAGCCGTGCGCATCTGCCCGTGCTGGCTATCCAGCGTGGGGTCTTTAAAGTGCTGCCGATTATCGACTGGGATAACCGAACGGTTTATCAATACCTGCAAAAGCATGGGCTGAAATACCATCCGCTGTGGGATCAGGGCTATCTTTCCGTCGGCGATACGCACACCACGCGGAAATGGGAACCCGGCATGGCAGAAGAAGAGACCCGCTTCTTTGGCCTGAAGCGCGAGTGCGGGCTGCACGAAGGGTGAAACAACCCCCTTCAGCGGTCCGACAGTATGGCCGGATAAGGGCATTGCCTTATCCGGCCTTATGATTAGCTCGCTTTCGCTAATTCTTTTACGAGCGGCAGCATAATGCGCATTACGTCGCGGTTGCGATGTTCAATGCGTCCGGGCAGGGCTTTATCAATGTGTTGTTGATTATCCAGACGTACATCGTGCCAGCTATTTCCTGTCGGGAAAGAGGCGGTTTTGGCGCGCTGTTGGTAACCATCTTTCTTGCCAAGATTCCAGTTCGTTGCCTCAACGGATAGCACCGAAATTCCCGCTTTATCGAAAACCTCTGCGTCATTGCAGCAACCGGTGCCTTTGGGATAGTCCTTATTCAGGCCTGGATTAGTGGTGGCGGTAATGCCATGATGACGCGCAATCGCTAATGCCCGGTCGCGGGTTAATTTACGCACCGCTTCCGGCGTGCTCTGCCCGCTATTAAAATACAGTTTGTCGCCGACGATCAGGTTATCGAGATTAATCACCAGCAGCGTGTTTTTCTTCTCCGCCGCGCTCATTCGCTTCAGCAGGTTTTCAGCCCCCAGTTTTCCCTCTTCCTCGCCGCTGGTGGCAATAAAGCGAATACCGTATTCCGACGGCACATCTTTCAGGCGTTCTGCCAGTTCGAGCATAACGCCCAGACCAGCGGCGTTGTCATCCACCCCTTGCAGAGTGAGCCCGCCAAGATTCGCGTCAGTGTCGGCATCACTTTGCGGCGCGTAGGTATCCAGGTGCGCCATGATAATAATCTGCTGCGGGGCTTTGCCTTCGTGGGCGGCAATAACGGTACTGCCGGTGACGTTATGCCAGTTTTTGCGGTTATTTTTGGCGGTATAAATATAGCGACTGTTGAACGTGCGGATATCACTGCGATAGCCCATCTGCTCAAACTGCTGGCGTAAATAGTCGGCAGATAACATTTCTGCCGGCGAGCCGGTCATCCTTCCCGGGAAAACGGTCGCAATATGACGGGTCTGCATTGTTGCAAATTCGCCCGGTTTTGGCGATGACGCCTGAGCGGGGACAATAAAGCATACGCCGAGCGCCAGGAGGGCGGAAAGACGGCGCGTTGCGGAAAACATAGTGAATCCTTAATAGCCAGCGGGGGAGCCCTGAATACAAAGCAAAAATTTTAACCCATCTAGTATGAAACGGTGACTTCGCTAAAACAATTTCATTTGCTCTTAAATGCCCGAATTCCGGTGGGTTAAGCACTTTTTGATATTTGCTTTGCCAGATCGTTATTCCTTTGAGGAACTACTCATTCCAATTCGTAATTTCATTCGTTCTCTTGCGCTCCCTATAGTCGGGTTATCTGACGCGCTCGACATTCGCGGTATTGTAAAGGAACGGTTATGGACCAAAAACGACTCACCCACCTGCGACAGCTGGAGGCCGAAAGCATCCACATCATTCGCGAGGTGGCAGCAGAATTTTCGAACCCGGTAATGCTGTACTCCATCGGTAAAGATTCCAGCGTCATGCTGCATCTTGCCCGTAAGGCATTTTATCCAGGATCGCTGCCGTTCCCGCTGCTGCATGTCGATACCGGCTGGAAGTTCCGCGAGATGTATGAATTCCGCGATCGTACTGCCAAAGCGTACGGCTGCGAGCTGCTGGTACATAAAAATCCGGAAGGTGTGGCGATGGGTATCAATCCCTTTGTCCACGGCAGCGCCAAACACACTGACATTATGAAAACCGAAGGGTTGAAGCAGGCGCTGAACAAATACGGTTTTGATGCCGCCTTTGGCGGTGCGCGCCGCGATGAAGAAAAATCGCGGGCGAAAGAGCGCATTTACTCCTTCCGCGACCGCTTTCATCGCTGGGACCCGAAAAACCAGCGTCCTGAACTGTGGCACAACTACAACGGGCAGATTAACAAAGGCGAAAGTATCCGCGTCTTCCCCCTGTCCAACTGGACGGAACAGGATATCTGGCAGTACATCTGGCTGGAAAACATCGAGATCGTCCCGCTGTATCTGGCGGCGGAGCGCCCGGTGCTGGAGCGCGACGGCATGTTGATGATGATTGATGACGATCGCATCGACCTGCAGCCTGGCGAAATGATCAAAAAACGGATGGTGCGTTTCCGTACCCTCGGCTGCTGGCCGCTGACCGGCGCCGTCGAGTCAAACGCACAAACGCTGCCGGAAATTATTGAAGAGATGCTGGTCTCGACCACCAGTGAACGTCAGGGCCGCGTGATTGACCGCGACCAGGCGGGCTCTATGGAGCTGAAGAAACGTCAGGGGTATTTCTAAGGAGCCGCCATGAACACCACACTTGCCCAACAAATCGCTAATGAAGGCGGCGTCGAAGCCTGGATGGTTGCCCAACAACATAAAAGTCTGCTGCGCTTTTTAACCTGCGGTAGCGTCGATGACGGCAAAAGCACCCTGATCGGTCGCCTGTTGCACGACACGCGGCAGATTTATGAGGATCAGCTTTCATCGTTGCATAACGACAGCAAACGTCACGGTACGCAGGGTGAAAAACTGGATCTGGCGTTGCTGGTGGATGGGCTGCAGGCCGAGCGTGAGCAGGGGATTACTATCGACGTGGCGTATCGTTATTTCTCCACTGAGAAGCGCAAATTTATCATTGCCGATACCCCTGGGCATGAGCAATACACCCGCAATATGGCGACCGGCGCGTCTACCTGCGATCTGGCGATCCTGCTGATCGACGCCCGTAAAGGCGTGCTGGATCAGACCCGTCGTCACAGCTTTATTTCAACACTGCTGGGGATCAAACACCTGGTGGTGGCGATCAACAAAATGGATCTGGTCGATTACAGCGAAGAAACCTTTGCGCGTATTCGTGAAGATTATCTGACCTTTGCCGAACAGTTGCCGGGGAATCTGGATATCCGCTTTGTCCCGCTCTCCGCGCTGGAGGGTGACAACGTCGCCTCCCAGAGAGTCAGCATGCCGTGGTACAGCGGCCCGACCTTACTTGAAGTGCTGGAGACAGTTGAGATCCAGCGCGTGGTCGACAGTCAGCCAATGCGCTTCCCGGTGCAGTACGTAAACCGTCCAAATCTCGATTTCCGCGGTTATTCCGGCACGCTGGCTTCCGGGCGCGTCAAGGTAGGGCAGCGCGTGAAGGTGCTGCCGTCCGGTGTGGAATCCAGCGTGGCGCGGATCGTCACCTTTGATGGCGATCTGGACGAAGCCTTTGCCGGAGAAGCCATTACCCTCGTCCTGAAAGACGAGATTGATATCAGCCGCGGCGATCTGCTGCTGGCGGCGGAGGAGAGTTTACCTGCCGTACAGAGCGCCGCCGTTGACGTGGTCTGGATGGCGGAACAGCCACTGGCACCGGGGCAGAGTTACGAAATCAAAATCGCTGGTAAAAAGACCCGTGCGCGCGTTGATCATGTTCAGTATCAGGTAGATATCAACAATCTGACGCAGCGTGAGGTAGACACTCTGCCGCTGAACGGTATTGGTCTGGTGAATCTGACCTTTGATGAGCCGCTGGTGCTGGATACCTATCAGCAAAACCCGGTGACCGGCGGGCTGATCTTTATCGATCGTCTGAGCAATGTCACCGTCGGTGCCGGTATGGTCCGCGAACCGATTGTGCAGGAGACCGCTACGCCATCAGAATTCAGCGCCTTTGAGCTGGAACTGAATGCGCTGGTACGTCGTCACTTCCCGCACTGGGGTGCTCGCGATCTGCTGGGAGGAAAATAATGGCGCTGCATGACGAAAACGTCGTCTGGCATGCTCATCCCGTCACGCCGCAACAGCGTGAGCAACACCACGGTCATCGTGGTGTTGTGCTGTGGTTTACCGGGCTTTCCGGGTCCGGTAAGTCGACCGTCGCCGGGGCGCTGGAAGAGGCGCTGCATCAACTGGGCGTCAGTACCTATTTGCTGGATGGCGATAACGTTCGCCACGGCCTGTGTAGCGATCTGGGGTTCAGTGATACCGACCGGAAAGAGAACATCCGTCGCGTGGGCGAAGTCGCAAACCTGATGGTGGATGCGGGATTGGTGGTACTGACGGCGTTTATTTCTCCGCACCGTGCAGAGCGGCAAATGGTGCGCGAACGCGTCGGTGAGGGGCGCTTTATTGAAGTGTTCGTGGATACGCCACTGGAAATCTGTGAAGCCCGCGATCCAAAAGGATTATACAAAAAAGCGCGGGCTGGCGAATTGCGCAACTTCACCGGAATTGATTCCGTTTACGAAGCGCCTGAATCGCCAGAGGTTCATCTCAATGGCGAACAATTAGTAACAAATTTGGTCGCCCAATTATTAGACCTGCTCAGACAGAGCGATATTATCAGATCCTGAGACACCTGACCGCTGTGTACGGTCAGTCAAGGTTACAGGATTCACTATGCGCAATAGCCAGAACATCACACTCACAACGACAGACGCGTTTGCTACTGATGACGAAACCACCTGGTCGCTGCCGGGCGCGGTGGTGGGCTTCGCGTCATGGCTGTTGGCGTTGGGGATCCCCTTTCTGGTGTATGGCCCTAACACGTTGTTTTTCTTTATCTACACCTGGCCTTTCTTCCTGGCGTTGATGCCCGTTGCGGTGGTTGTGGGTATCGCGCTGCATTCCCTGCTCAACGGCAAATTGCGCTACAGCATTGTTGCAACGCTGCTGACCGTTTGCGCAATGTTCGGCGCACTGTTTATGTGGTTGCTGGGCTAAAGCGCGACGGCTGTCCATAATTCAAACCGTAACTAACAATGAGATGATGTTCTCAGGGTTCTGGGTATACGTTATAAAGGGCAATTGTGGTACATTTGCCCGCGTTGTTGCGGCTTTCCCGTCTGCAAACGTCGTGTCGTTTGCGGAAGTATGGGAGGATGATGCCGTTTTTCAGGGGGCAGGATGGGTAAACTAACGCTGCTGTTGCTGGCTTTACTGGTCTGGCTACAGTATTCACTGTGGTTCGGTAAGAACGGCATACATGATTACAGTCGCGTCAATGATGACGTGGCGGCGCAGCAGGCGACGAACGCCAAACTTAAAGCACGTAACGATCAGTTGTTTGCCGAAATTGACGATCTCAATGGCGGTCAGGAGGCTATCGAGGAGCGTGCACGCAACGAACTCAGCATGACTAAGCCGGGCGAAACGTTTTATCGCCTGGTGCCCGACGCGTCTAAACGCGCGCAAACTGCGGGGCAAAATACTCGTTAAACCAGCCCAGGAAATCACATGGCAGCCACTTTATTGGATGTTTGCGCCGTGGTGCCGGCGGCCGGATTTGGCCGCCGTATGCAAACGGAATGTCCGAAGCAATATCTCTCGATCGGCAATAAAACCATTCTCGAACACTCGGTCTTTGCGCTGCTGGCGCATCCCCGGGTGACCCGCGTGATCATCGCGATAAGCCCTGGCGACAGCCGCTTTGCCCAGCTCCCTCTGGCGCAGCATCCGCAAATTACCGTCGTGGACGGGGGAAATGAACGTGCAGACTCTGTGCTGGCCGGATTGCAGGCCGCCGGAGACGCCGAATGGGTGCTGGTGCATGATGCGGCGCGTCCCTGCTTACATCAGGATGATTTAGCACGTCTGCTGGCGCTTAGCGAAACCAGTCGCACTGGCGGGATCCTTGCCGCACCGGTGCGCGACACGATGAAACGCGCAGAGCCGGGCAAAACCGCCATCGCCCATACGGTCGAACGTAACGATTTATGGCACGCGCTGACGCCGCAATTTTTCCCTCGCGAGCTGCTGCATGACTGCCTGACACGCGCACTGAATGAAGGGGCGACGATCACCGATGAAGCCTCGGCGCTGGAATATTGTGGCTTCCATCCACAGCTTGTTGAAGGACGGGCTGATAATATCAAAGTAACCCGTCCGGAAGATTTAGCGCTGGCTGAATTTTACCTGACCCAAATAATTCACCAGGAGAAAGCATAATGCGAATCGGACACGGTTTTGACGTACACGCCTTTGGCGGGGAAGGCCCCATTATCGTTGGTGGTGTGCGTATTCCCTATGAAAAGGGGCTGCTGGCGCATTCTGATGGCGATGTTGCGCTGCATGCGCTCACCGACGCGCTGCTTGGCGCGGCGGCACTGGGTGACATTGGCAAGCTGTTTCCGGATACCGATCCGGCGTTTAAAGGCGCAGACAGCCGTGAGCTGTTGCGTGAAGCCTGGCGTCGGATCCAGGCAAAAGGTTACACCCTGGGCAACGTCGATGTGACCATTATTGCTCAGGCGCCGAAGATGCTGCCGCACATCCCGCAAATGCGTGTGTTTATTGCTGAAGACCTCGGTTGTCACATGGATGATGTGAACGTGAAGGCCACCACCACGGAAAAACTCGGTTTTACCGGGCGTGGGGAAGGGATTGCCTGCGAAGCGGTGGCGTTACTCATTAAGGCCGCGAAATGACAGAGTTTGAAAATCTCACGTATCTCCACGGTAAGCCGCAAGGCTTCGGTCTGCTGAAAGCCAGTCCGGAAGATTTTGTGGTGGTCGAAGATTTAGGTTTCGAACCCGATGGCGAAGGTGAACACATTCTGGTGCGTATTCTTAAAAACGGCTGCAACACCCGTTTTGTGGCTGACGCGCTGGCGAAGTTTCTGAAAATTCATGCCCGTGAAGTGAGTTTTGCCGGGCAAAAGGATAAGCATGCGGTCACCGAACAGTGGCTGTGCGCGCGCGTACCAGGCAAAGAGATGCCCGATCTGAGCGCTTTCCAGCTTGAAGGCTGCAAGGTGCTGGAATATGCGCGTCACAAACGCAAGCTACGTTTAGGCGCGCTGAAAGGCAATGCGTTCACGCTGGTGCTACGGGAAATCAGTCATCGTGATGAAGTGGAATCCCGTCTGCAAGCGATAAACGCTGGCGGCGTACCGAACTATTTCGGCGCTCAGCGTTTTGGTATCGGCGGCAGCAATCTGCAAGGTGCGCTGCGCTGGGCGCAAAGCGATGCACCGGTCAGGGATCGCAATAAACGCAGTTTTTGGTTGTCGGCGGCCCGCAGTGCGTTGTTTAATCAAATTGTCAGCGAGCGTCTGAAAAAAACAGACTTTAATCAAGTTGTTGACGGCGATGCGCTACAATTAGCGGGACGCGGAAGCTGGTTTGTCGCCACGCAAGAAGAACGGGCGGAATTACAGCATCGTGTCGATGAAAAAGAACTGATGGTGACGGCTTCGCTTCCCGGCAGCGGCGAGTGGGGAACCCAGCGGGATGCGCTGGCGTTCGAACAGTCCGCGATTGCCGAGGAGACCGCGTTGCAGTCGCTGCTGCTGCGTGAAAAAGTTGAGGCGTCGCGAAGAGCGATGCTGCTCTATCCGCAGCAATTAAGCTGGAACTGGTGGGATGATGTCACCGTCGAGTTACGTTTTTGGCTGCCGGCGGGGAGCTTCGCCACCAGCGTTGTGAGGGAACTGATCAACACAATGGGTGATTATGCGCATATTGCTGAGTAACGATGATGGGGTCCACGCGCCCGGTATACAAACGCTGGCGAAAGCCCTGCGGGAGTTTGCTGATGTACAGGTCGTCGCCCCGGATCGGAACCGCAGTGGTGCGTCAAATTCGCTGACGCTTGAATCCTCTCTCCGGACGTTTACTTTCGAGAACGGCGATATCGCCGTGCAGATGGGCACACCCACTGACTGCGTATACTTGGGTGTCAATGCACTCATGCGCCCGCGTCCGGACATCGTGGTCTCGGGAATTAATGCCGGCCCCAACCTGGGGGATGACGTTATCTATTCCGGCACCGTCGCGGCGGCAATGGAAGGGCGACATCTTGGCTTTCCGGCGCTTGCCGTGTCGTTAGACGGGCACCAGCATTATGAGACCGCAGCGGCCATCACCTGTCGGATCTTACGCGGCCTGCGGCGTGAACCGCTGCGTACCGGGCGGATCCTCAATATCAACGTGCCCGATTTACCGTTGGAGCAGATCAAAGGCATTCGCGTGACGCGTTGCGGCAGTCGTCATCCCGCAGACAAAGTGATCCCACAGGAAGATCCGCGCGGCAACACGCTGTACTGGATTGGCCCACCGGGCGACAAATGCGACGCCGGGCCTGATACCGATTTTGCGGCAGTGGACGACGGTTACGTGTCCATTACGCCGTTGCATGTAGATTTAACCGCGCACAGCGCGCATGATGTGGTTTCCGACTGGTTAGAGAGCGTGGGAGTTGGCACGCAATGGTAAGCAGACGCGTACAAACGCTTCTTGATCAACTGCGCGCACAGGGGATTCGCGATGAGCAGGTGCTTAATGCCCTGGCCGCGGTGCCGCGTGAGAAATTTATTGATGAAGCGTTTGAACATAAAGCCTGGGACAATATCGCGTTGCCGATAGGTCAGGGGCAGACGATTTCGCAGCCGTACATGGTGGCGCGAATGACCGAACTCCTCGAACTGACGCCGCAGTCGCGTGTGCTGGAAATTGGCACGGGTTCCGGGTATCAGACGGCGATACTGGCGCACCTGGTACAGCAGGTTTGTTCCGTCGAACGTATTAAAAGTTTGCAATGGCAGGCGCGTCGCCGTCTGAAACAACTCGATTTACACAATGTTTCAACTCGTCACGGTGATGGCTGGCAAGGCTGGCAGGCACGCGCGCCATTTGACGCTATTATTGTGACGGCAGCACCGCCGGAAATCCCGACCGCGTTGATGACGCAACTGGATGAAGGTGGCATTCTCGTCTTGCCCGTGGGTGACGAGCATCAGTTTCTGAAACGGGTGCGTCGTCGGGGCGGCGAATTTATTATCGACACCGTGGAGGCGGTACGTTTTGTTCCCTTAGTTAAAGGGGAACTCGCGTAAAAAGCGGTTCCGAATACCTGGAATTTTCCTGGAGTTTTTGGAACTGGTCAGCGTATCGTGGTCACATTTTCCAGTGCCCATTTGCTGTCTGCACGATTATACGTCACTGGTTGTTAACCAATTTTTCCTGGGGGATAAATGAGCGCGGGAAGCCCAAAATTCACCGTTAGCCGCATTGCGGCACTGTCACTGGTTTCGCTATGGCTGGCGGGTTGTTCAAATTCATCGAATCCACCGGCGCCGGTAAGCTCAGTCAATGGTAATGCTCCGACGAATACCAGTTCTGGCATGCTGATTACGCCGCCGCCGAAGATGGGGACGACGACGTCCGCTCCGCAGACACCGCAAATTCAACCGGTGCAACGTCCGACGACACAACCGACGCATGTTCAGCCCGTCGCCGAGCAACCCGTGCAGATGGAAAACGGACGTATTGTCTACAATCGCCAGTATGGGAATATTCCGAAAGGTAGCTACAGCGGTGGCAGTACGTACACTGTTAAAAAAGGCGATACGCTTTTTTATATCGCCTGGATCACCGGGAACGATTTTCGTGACCTGGCGCAACGCAACAACGTTCAGGCCCCGTATGCTCTCAATGTCGGACAAACGCTGCAGGTGGGTAACGCATCGGGTGCGCCAATTACCGGCGGTAATGCGATAACTCAGGCCGACGCGGCAGAGCAAGGAGTTGTGACCAGACCTGCACAAAATTCCGCCATCGCTGTTGCGTCGAAACCGACAATTACGTATTCTGAGGATTCAGGTGAACAAAGTGCTAACAAAATGTTGCCGAACAACAAGTCTGCTGGGACTGTGGTCACAGCACCTGTAACGGCTCCAGCAGTTAGCGCAACCGAATCGACAGCAAGCAGTTCGTCTACCAGTTCGCCAATCTCCACATGGCGCTGGCCGACTGACGGCAAAGTGATCGAGAACTTTGGGGCTTCCGAGGGGGGCAATAAAGGGATCGACATTGCAGGCAGTAAGGGACAGGCTATTATCGCGACCGCCGATGGGCGCGTGGTCTATGCCGGTAACGCACTGCGCGGTTACGGTAATCTTATTATCATCAAACACAACGATGATTACCTGAGTGCCTACGCTCATAACGATACAATGCTGGTCCGGGAACAACAAGAAGTGAAGGCAGGACAAAAAATAGCGACGATGGGTAGCACCGGAACCAGTTCTACACGTTTGCATTTTGAAATTCGTTACAAGGGGAAATCCGTAAACCCGCTGCGTTATTTACCGCAGCGATAAAGCGACGGAACCAGGCTGACACTTGCTAGTTCCGTCAAGGGATCACGGGTAGGAGCCACCTTATGAGTCAGAATACGCTGAAAGTTCATGATTTAAATGAAGACGCGGAGTTTGATGAGAACGGAGTTGAGGTTTTTGACGAAAAAGCCTTAGTTGAAGAGGAACCCAGTGATAACGATTTGGCTGAAGAAGAGCTGTTATCGCAGGGGGCCACACAGCGTGTGTTGGACGCGACTCAGCTTTACCTTGGTGAGATTGGTTATTCGCCACTGTTAACGGCCGAAGAAGAAGTGTATTTTGCGCGTCGCGCATTGCGTGGAGATGTCGCCTCACGCCGTCGGATGATTGAAAGTAACCTGCGTCTGGTGGTGAAAATTGCCCGCCGTTATGGCAATCGTGGTCTGGCGTTGCTGGATCTGATTGAAGAGGGCAATCTGGGGCTTATCCGTGCCGTCGAGAAGTTTGACCCGGAACGTGGGTTCCGCTTCTCCACATACGCAACCTGGTGGATTCGCCAGACGATTGAACGGGCTATCATGAACCAAACCCGTACCATTCGACTGCCGATCCACATCGTTAAAGAGCTGAATGTTTATCTGCGTACCGCGCGTGAGTTGTCCCATAAACTGGACCACGAACCGAGCGCGGAAGAAATTGCAGAACAGCTGGATAAACCGGTTGATGACGTTAGCCGTATGCTTCGTCTAAACGAGCGCATTACCTCGGTAGACACCCCGTTGGGTGGCGATTCCGAAAAAGCGTTGCTGGATATCCTGGCCGATGAGAAAGAGAACGGTCCGGAAGACACCACGCAAGATGATGATATGAAACAGAGCATCGTCAAATGGCTGTTCGAACTGAACGCCAAACAGCGTGAAGTGCTGGCACGTCGTTTCGGTCTGCTGGGTTATGAAGCTGCAACACTGGAAGATGTGGGCCGCGAAATCGGTCTGACTCGTGAACGTGTTCGTCAGATTCAGGTTGAAGGCCTTCGCCGTCTGCGTGAAATTCTGCAGACTCAAGGGCTGAATATCGAAGCGCTGTTCCGCGAGTAAGCACCGTTCTAACAAGAAAGGCCAGCCTCTTTGAGGCTGGCCTTCTTCTTTCTGGCTGACTACGCTGTGTTTTTGCGGGTGAAGGCAGACGGGAGCATTTTCATGCTTACTCAGGTTTGTTAATCAGGCATCATTTTCTTGATTAGCAGGGCGAATTGCGCGCGTTCTTCGTCATTCAACCGTCCCAGAAACTCCTCATCCACCCGATTTCCCAACGGCATGCTTACCTTCAGCAAGGCTTCTCCTTCAGGGGTCAGATAAACGAAGCGGCGACGTTTATCCAGCGGATCGTTTTCACGCCTCACCAGCCCACGTTTTTCCATTCGGCTTAGCATTTCTGCCAGCGTCGCTTTGGTACTGACGGCGGCCTCCATCAGATTAACCTGTTCAATGCCGGGACATTCCGCAATGGCACGCATCACCGCGTACTGTGGTTTAGTCAGATCCGGCAACGCATGCTGCCAACGCGCCGTATGTTGTTGGAACAGCTGGCGTAACAGGTGAAACGCTTTATTCCGTAACTCCATGAAAACTCCAGGCTAAAAATCATGTCTCCTATCATAACGGGTAACACCGCGTTTTTTAACGAGGAAATCTTAAGCAATACGTGCGGAAAAAAACGGGCGCTATTGTCGTCGCTGTTTTACAGGGGTAATTTATATTAAATGTTCGTATACGAACAATTTGTGGAGTGATGAATGAGACTGATTGTGGGTATGACCGGGGCAACGGGAGCGCCGCTGGGTGTAGCACTGTTGCAGGCGCTGCGGAAGATGCCGGATGTGGAAACGCATCTGGTGATGTCGAAATGGGCCAAAACCACCATTGAACTGGAAACGCCATACCGTGCGCGCGATGTTGCCGGACTGGCCGATTTTTGCCACAGCCCGGCGGATCAGGCGGCGACCATCTCGTCAGGTTCGTTTCGTACCGACGGCATGATCGTTATTCCTTGCAGCATGAAAACCCTGGCTGGAATACGCGCAGGCTACGCCGACGGTCTGGTGGGACGCGCTGCCGACGTGGTGCTGAAAGAAGGGCGCAAGTTGGTGCTGGTGCCGCGTGAAATGCCGCTCAGTACGGTGCATCTCGAAAACATGCTCGCGCTTTCACGCATGGGCGTGGCGATGGTGCCGCCCATGCCTGCTTTCTATAACCATCCACAGTCCGTTGATGATATTACGCAACACATCGTGGCCCGCGTACTGGACCAGTTTGCGCTGGAGCACCCGCATGCGCGTCGCTGGCAGGGATTAGCGCAGGCACAGAATTTTTCACAGGAGAATGAATAATGGCATTTGATGATTTGCGCAGCTTTTTGCAGGCGCTCGACGACCAGGGACAATTGCTGAAAATCAGTGAAGAGGTGAATGCGGAGCCGGATCTGGCCGCGGCTGCCAACGCCACTGGCCGTATTGGCGACGGCGCACCGGCGCTATGGTTCGATAATATTCGTGGTTTTACCGACGCGCGTGTGGCGATGAATACCATCGGCTCCTGGCAAAATCATGCCATTTCATTGGGCTTACCGCCGAATACGCCAGTGAAAAAGCAGATAGATGAGTTTATTCGTCGCTGGGATAAGTTCCCGGTCACCCCGGAACGCCGCGCGAATCCGGCATGGGCGGAAAACAGTGTCGATGGCGAAGCGATTAACCTGTTCGATATTCTGCCGCTGTTTCGCCTGAACGACGGCGATGGCGGATTTTACCTGGATAAAGCCTGCGTAGTCTCCCGCGATCCGCTCGACCCGGACAACTTCGGCAAGCAGAACGTCGGTATCTACCGAATGGAAGTGAAGGGCAAGCGTAAGCTGGGCCTGCAACCGGTACCGATGCATGATATCGCGCTGCATCTGCATAAGGCGGAAGAGCGCGGCGAGGATCTGCCGATCGCTATCACCCTGGGTAACGATCCGATCATCACGCTGATGGGGGCGACACCGCTGAAGTACGATCAGTCCGAATATGAAATGGCGGGGGCGCTACGCGAAAGCCCGTATCCCATCGCCACCGCCCCGTTGACCGGGTTTGATGTGCCGTGGGGATCGGAGGTGATCCTGGAAGGGGTGATTGAAAGCCGCAAACGTGAAATTGAAGGGCCGTTTGGCGAGTTTACCGGCCACTATTCCGGTGGTCGCAATATGACGGTTGTGCGTATTGATAAGGTGTCGTATCGCAGTAAACCGATTTTTGAATCCCTTTATCTCGGTATGCCGTGGACAGAAATCGACTATTTGATGGGGCCGGCCACCTGCGTTCCGCTGTATCAGCAACTAAAAGCGGAGTTCCCGGAAGTGCAGGCGGTTAACGCCATGTATACCCACGGCCTGCTGGCGATTATCTCGACCAAAAAACGCTACGGCGGTTTTGCGCGGGCGGTGGGACTGCGCGCGATGACCACGCCACACGGGCTGGGTTACGTGAAGATGGTGATCATGGTGGATGAAGATGTCGATCCGTTCAACCTGCCGCAGGTGATGTGGGCGCTGTCGTCGAAAGTCAACCCGGCGGGGGATCTGGTTCAGCTACCGAATATGTCAGTACTGGAACTGGATCCGGGCTCAAGTCCGGCGGGGATCACCGATAAGCTGATTATCGACGCCACCACGCCCGTTGCGCCGGATAACCGTGGTCACTATAGCCAGCCGGTGTGCGATCTCCCGGAAACCAAAGCCTGGGCTGAAAAGCTGACTGCCATGCTGGCCAACCGTAAATAAGGAGCCTCAGATGATTTGCCCACGTTGTGCTGATGAACATATTGAAGTGATGGCGACCTCGCCAGTGAAAGGCGTCTGGACGGTGTATCAGTGCCAACATTGCCTGTACACCTGGCGTGATACGGAGCCGCTACGTCGTACCAGCCGCGAACACTACCCGCAGGCGTTTCGTATGACGCAGAAAGATATCGATGAGGCGCCAATGGTACCCACTATTCCGCCGCTGCTGACAGAAGATAAGCGCTGACGGAGTGCCGGATGGCGGCTGAGGCCTTATCCGACCTGGGAAAGTACAGTACCGTTAATATGTGGCCCGATACGCAAAGTGGACTGCACCCCAAAAGTTGGACACTCAACTGAGTAAGGTGCAGTTTTTTATGGCAAAGCCAAAATATTCCCCTGAAACAAAACTGGCTGTGGTTAATCATTATTTGTCCGGAAAAGACGGAGAAGAGCGTACAGCCGACCGTTTTGGTGTTGAAAGAACTTCCGTCCGTCGCTGGGTCAGGGCGTGGCAACTCCACGGTATGGAAGGGCTGTCAGGGAAAAATAAACATCATTCAGCTGAATTTAAACTCGTCGTCGTCCGGGCGGTTATCCGTGACCACCTGACGATGCGTGAAGCAGCTGCCCGGTTTAATCTCTCTGCAGAAACGCTTGTCCGACACTGGGTCTGCGTGTACAACGATGCCGGAGCGGAAGGACTGCTAAACATTCAACGCGGACGGCCTGGAAAAATGACAAAACAAAAAATCCCCCCATCCCCTACAGATAAAGAACTGGAAAAACTCTCCCCCGAAGAACTCCGGGCTGAACTCCGTTACCTGCGGGCAGAGAATGCCTATCTAAAAAAGTTGAAGGCCTTGGTTCAGAGCGAAAAAAACGGCAGCAAGCCCTGATAATCAGTGAACTGAGGCATAAGCACGCTCTGCGAGACCTCCTGCGCGCGGCAGGCATGTCCCGCAGTACATGGTATTACAATATGAATGCCCTGAAGCAGGTGGACAGGCATGCCGGGCTGAAAGATAAAATCCGTGAGATATACGCCTGGCACAAAGGCCGTTATGGCTACCGCAGGATCACGCTTTCGCTGAGAAAGCAGGGTCTGCTGGTGAACCATAAAACCGTGCAGCGGCTGATGACAGAGCTGTCGCTCCGGTCTCTGATAAGGGCGAAGAAATACCGCTCATGGAAGGGGGAAACAGGCAAGGCAGCCCCCAATATCCTGAGCAGGAACTTCAGTGCATCAAAAGCCAATGAAAAATGGGTTACGGATGTTACAGAGTTCTCGCTGCAGGGTAAAAAGCTGTACCTGTCGCCGGTACTCGATCTTTTTAACCGGGAAATAATCTCCTACAGCCTGTCGGAAAGGCCGGTGATGGAGATGGTTAATACCATGCTGCGGGATGCGTTCTTAAAGCTCGGACCAGACGACGCCCCCTTGCTGCACACAGATCAGGGCTGGCAATATCGGATGGCAGGCTATCAGGCAAAGTTAAAGGCGCAGGGCATGACGCAAAGTATGTCCCGAAAAGGAAACTGTCTGGATAATGCCGTGATGGAAAACTTCTTCGGGACGCTGAAATCGGAGTGTTTTTACCTGAGTCAGTTCAGCAATATCAGCGAACTGAGGAAGGCGATAGAGGATTATATCCGTTACTACAACAACGAGCGGATAAGCCTGAAACTAAAAGGCCTGAGTCCGGTAGAGTACCGGGCCCAGGCTCTGAAGGCCGCTTAATATAAACTGTCCAGATTTATGGGGTCAGTCCA